>JAXDNZ010000488.1:0-5698 GCA_034669185.1 Hyphomicrobiales bacterium | reverse complement strand
TCGATCGCCGGACCGCCCTTCATGTATTCGGCCCAGCCTTCGAGCGAGGCGGTGACGAAGCGCTGCACCACGTCCTTCTTCTCGTCGACCATCTTTCTCGAGATGTTGATGGTGGTGTTGTAGTTGTCGAAGCCCGCGTCGGCGATCAGGTGCACCACCGGCTGCACGCCGGCCTGCATGATCACGTAAGGCTCCGACGACACGAAGCCCTGCTGCGAGAGCTGCTTGTCGGCAAGGAACGGCGCCATGTTGAACGTATAGGGGCGCGCCTGCTCGTCGGTGAAGCCGAATTTCGCCTTCAGGAACGGCCAGTAGCTGTTGCGCCCGCCGGCGCCGATCAGGATCGGCTTGCCCTTGAGCTGCTCGAAGGAGTCATGTCCGACACCGGGATGCGAGATGATCACCTGCGGGTCCTTCTGGAAGATCGAGGCGATCACCAGGAACGGGATGTTCTCCTTGGCGTAATTTATGCCCTCGAACGAGTTCGACATGATCATGTCGACGCGCCCGCCGAGCAGGAGCTGCGAGGGGTTCTGCTGCGGCCCCCCCATGCGCAGATCGCACTCGATGCCGTGTTTCTTGTAGATGCCGTTGGTCACCGCGAGATAGAAGCCGCCGTGCTCGGCTTGCGCGCGCCAGTTGGTCAGGTAGCTCACCTTGTCGAGCGTCTGCGCGGAGACGCGCGCGCCCGGCACCGCCACCAGCGAGGCCGCGCCGCCCAGAAGACCGAGCGCTTTGCGACGGTCGATGCGGTATTTCGTCATGCTCGCAGCTCCTTCAGCCAGACCGACCCTGTTTCCAGGCCAGTGCATTTTCAAGCAACAGCCATGCCGTGTCATTCGGCGCGTATTGGCCGGGAGGCCGCCGGGCCGTGCCCAAGGATACAGCACACGCGCGCCCAGGTAACAGGCAAAGACCCGAAATCGCTTTGGAAAACCGCCCCCAGGCAGGCCGATTGCGCCGGGCTGACCTGGATGCCAGTTTGGGTCCAACGCCGCATCACCGGAGACCTCTGATGCCCGCCGCGACCGCCGCCGCAAACACCGCCCGCTACGACATCGGCCGTTTCCTCGGCGAGATCGGCGACGTGCCGGTCACCACCGACATGCAGCGCGTGCGGCTGCGCTCGCGCGATTACTTTTGGTATAGCCCGGTGCTCAACGCGCAGCTCCATGGAAGGTCGGCCGACGTGGTCGTGACCCCGCGCGACGAAGCCGACGTGATCCGCGTCGCGGCGGCTTGCTGGAAGCACCGCATCCCGATCACGCCGCGCGGCGCCGCTACCGGCAATTACGGCCAGGCGGTGCCGCTCGAAGGCGGCGTGCTGCTCGACCTCACCGCCATGACGGCGATCGAATGGCACAAGCCCGGCATCATCCGCTGTGCGCCGGGACTGAAGATGAACGATCTCGACGCCGCGACCCGGCCCAATGGATGGGAGCTGCGCATGCACCCGTCCACCAAGCGCATGGCGACGATCGGCGGCTTTGTCGCCGGCGGCTCCGGGGGCGTCGGCTCGGTGAACTACGGCGGACTGCGCGAGCCCGGCAACATCTTGGCGGCGCGCGTCGTCACGGTGGAAGAAAAGCCGCGGATGCTCGAGCTGCGCGCCGACGCGGCGCAAAAGGTCAACCGCGCCTACGGCACCACCGGCATCATCACGGCGCTTGAAATGCCGCTCGCACCGGCCTGGCCATGGATCGACGTGATCGTGACGTTCGACGATTTTGCCGAAGCGATGACGTTCGGCCAGGACCTCGCGCTCGCGGACGGGGTGGTGAAGAAGCTGATCACGCCGATGATCTGGCCGATCCCGCAGCACTTCACGGCGCTGCGCGCGCATTGCCCGGACGGCAGGCACGTCGTGTTCTGCATGATCGCCGAGCCCTCGCTCGAAAGCTTCAAGGCGATCTTGGGCGTGCGTGGCACGATCACTTATCAAGAGCGGCACGACGACTCGCCCGACAAGGAGCCGCTCTACGAATACACCTGGAACCACACGACGCTGCAGTGGCTCAAGCAGGACCGCACCATCACGTATCTGCAGTGCCTGTTTCCGCACGACCGGCTGATTGAGAGCGTGACCGAGATGTGGAAGATGTTTCCCGACGAGGTGCTGCCGCACACGGAGTTCATCCGCTTCGGCGGCCGGATGACCTGCTCGGCATTGCCGATCGTCCGCTACACCACGGCCGAACGCCTCAACGAGATCATCGCACTGCATGAGAAGCACGGCGTGATGATCGCCAATCCGCATGTCTACACGCTGGAGGACGGCAGCCGCCACAAGCGCGCGGACGCGGATCAGCTCGGCTTCAAGCACGAAATCGATCCGCGCGGGCTGCTCAATCCGGGCAAGATGCGGACGTTCGTTTCCCGGGCCTCATCCTGAGGAGCCCGCCCATAGCGCGTCGCAGACGCGCGTAACCGCTTATGGGCGGGCCTCGAAGGATGGCCGCACACCGGGCGAGCTGCCATCCTTCGAGGCTCGCTTCGCTCGCACCTCAGGATGAGGGCTGAGTTTTGAACATCCTCTACGTCTACTGCCACCCGCTTCCCGAGAGCTTCCACGCCGCGATCCGCGGGCAAGCGCTGGCCGGCCTCGCCGAAGCCGGACACATGGTCGATCTCTGCGACCTCTACGCGGAGAACTTCAATCCCGTGATGTCGGCGGACGAGCGGCGCGACTATCACGATACAGCCAAGAACCAGGCACGCATGGCCGATTACGTGCGCCGCCTGCGGGAGACGGACGCCCTGATCTGCCAGTTTCCCGTCTGGTCGTTCGGCCCGCCCGCGATGCTCAAGGGCTGGTTCGACCGGCTGATGATGCCGGGGGTCGCGTTCGACCTGTCGAATCCCAACATGGCGGTGCCGCTGCTGACGCACCTCAAGCGCATCGCCGCGATCGCGACGTATGGAAGGCCGTGGTGGAATGCGCTCCTCGTCGGCGACCCGCCGAAGCGGATCATGACGCGCTACATGCCGCGCTTCACGGACGGCAACGCGAAAGTGGATTACTATCCGCTCTATCACATGAACGTGGCCACGCCTGAGCAGCGCGAGGCGTTCATGGCCAAGGTTCGCGCCGCAATGGCGAGGTTCTAATGCCCAGACGCCACTGGATCGAGCTGACCACGGAGGACTTCGCCGGCCTCGATCCCGAGAAGACGATCGCGGTGCTGCCGATTGCCGCGATCGAGCAGCACGGGCCGCATCTTGCGGTCTCGACCGACACAATTATCGGACTGGGCATGGTCGATGCCGTGATCGCGCGGCTGCCGGAAGACCTCTCGGTGCTGTTCCTGCCGATTTCGGCGGTGGGGAAATCGAATGAGCACCTGCGCTCGCCCGGCACGATCACGTATTCGGCCGAAACCGCGCTGCGGGCATGGATCGAGATCGGCGAGAGCGTCGCGCGTGCGGGGTTGCGGAAACTCGTGATCGTCACGTCGCACGGCGGCAACGTCGATACCATGCGCGTCGTCGCACGCGAATTGCGCGTCAACTGCCAGATGCTGGTGGTCACCACCGGCTGGCGCTTCGGCGTCCCGAAAGGCTTGTTCTCGGAGCAGGAGGCCGCGCATGGCATTCACGCCGGAGACATCGAGACGTCGCTGATGCTGCACTTTCGTCCTGACCTCGTCCGCAAGGACAACGTGGCGAACTTCGTCCCGTCGTCGGTGCGGATGGAGAACGAGTTCAAGTTCCTGCGTCCGACAGGCCTGCACGCGCACGCCTGGATCGCCCAGGATATCCACCCCGCCGGCGCCGCCGGCGACGCCTCGCTCGGCACGGCCGCGAAGGGCAGGCAGTGGGCGGAGTTTCAGGCCGAGTGCTTCATCGAACTGCTGCGCGATGTGGAGCGCTTTGAGCTGAGCCGGCTCGCGTAGCTGCTTCCTCATCCCTCCCCCGAAGGGGGAGGGTCGGCGCGTAGCGCCGGGGTGGGGTTCTTTTCCAACGCACCCCACCCGTCCGCCGCTGCGCGGCGTCCACCCTCCCCGAAGACGGGGAGGGATAAACGCCTCAAGTCCCGGCGATGAAGTACGACGCGAGGCGGGTGCGGATATTTTCCGCCAGCACCTTGGCGGCGCGATCCTCGGCGTCGAGACGCGCACGCACGCGGGCAAAGCGCTGCTGCTGGCCCGGATAGTCCGAGCCGACGCGCGAGAACGTGCGGCCGCTCATCACGGTCTTGTTGGTCGCAAGCTCGATCAGCGTGAAACTCGCATCGATGCCGGTGAGTTCGGCCTCGACGCGGCCGGTCAGGGTGTCGGTGATGACCGACGATCGCGTGGTCGACATCTTGATGTTCAGCCGATGTGTCGGCGAGATCGCGTTGCCGCCGTGCAGCTCGAACTTGACGGCATTCTGGATCTCGTTGGCGATGCGCGAATCCGGCGTACCGTTCGGCACGTTGATCCAGTCGACATCGACCTGCGCCAGCATGGTGCCGACGCCCGGACCGCCGCCGATGGTCTGGGTCGCGTAGAGCGGCTGGAAGCACGCGGCATTGAGCGCGCCGAGCGCGATCACGATCGCGACGCGCGCGAAGCGGCCCACTGCCGAGCGGTCGTTACGCCACCACATTCACGATCCTCTGCGGGACGACGATGACTTTTTTAGGGGTCTTGCCTTCGAGCGCCCGCCGCACCGCTTCCAATTGTAGCACGGCCGCCTCGATGTCGGAATTGCCGGCATCGCGCGGAACCGTGACGTCGCCGCGCTTCTTGCCGTTCACCTGCACCGGAAGCGTGACGGTGTCCTCGACCAGCAGCGCCGGCTCGTCCGCCGGCCCGGGCGCCTGCGCCACCAAAGTCTTGTGACCGAGCGCGGCCCAGCATTCCTCGGCCAGATGCGGCATCATGGGGGCGAACAATTGTACCATGATTTCAATGGCTTCCCGCGCAGCAGCCGCATAGGCCGGGCTGATGCCGCCATTGTCCCGCGCGGCGCTGAACGAGGTCTGAAGCGCGTTCGCGAGCTCGTAGATATGCGCCACGCAGCGGTTGAAGCGCAGCTTCTCGATATCCTCCGATACCTTCGCCAGAGCCGCGTGCGCGGCCTTGCGCAGCAAAAGCGCCGCGTCCTCGCCATCCTGTCGGGCGGTCGCGGCCGTTGGCGTCGCGCTTGCCGCCGCGATGTCGGCCGCTTCGCCGACCAGCCGCCAAAGCCGTTGGGCGAAGCGCCAGGATCCCTGCACGCCCTCCTCCGACCAGATCACATCGCGGTCGGGGGGCGAGTCGGACAGCATGAACCAGCGCGCCACGTCGGCGCCGTAGGTCGCGATGATGTCGTCGGGGTCGACGGTGTTGCGCTTGCTCTTCGACATCTTCTCGATCGAACCGATATTCACTTCTTCGCCGGTGGCGATGAGGCTCGCGCGGCGCCCGTTCGCGCCGGTCTCGATCTTCACCTCGGCCGGGGTCGCCCAGCTGCCGTCCTGCGTCTGGTAGGTCTCGTGCACCACCATGCCTTGCGTGAACATGCCGGCGAACGGCTCCTCGATGCCGATGTGGCCGGTCACCTTCATGGCGCGGGTGAAGAAGCGCGAATAGAGCAAATGCAAAATCGCGTGCTCGACGCCGCCGATGTATTGATCCACCGGCAGATACCGATCGACCACCGCGCGCGTCGTCGGCGCCTTCTCGTTCCACGGATCGGTAAAGCGCGCGAAGTACCACGACGAGTCGACGAA
>JAXDNZ010000487.1:0-3569 GCA_034669185.1 Hyphomicrobiales bacterium | reverse complement strand
ATCTCAAGATCGAGGCGTTCGGCACGCAGGGCGCGGGCGAGACGATCCAGGCGGTCATCTCAGGGAGCGCCGATCTCGGCGCGGGTGTCGGCGTTGCCGGCGCGATGCGCGCCTTTGCGCGCGGTGCGCCGGTGCTCGTGCTGCTGCCGGCCTTCACCGGCACCGGCGATCTCTATTGGTACGTGAGGGCCGACTCGGCCATCAAGACCCTGAAAGACGCGAGCGCGCAGCACACGGTCGCCTATTCGACCAACGGATCGAGCTCGCACAACATCGTTGTGGCGTTCGGCCAGGAGCTCGGGCTGAAGGCCAAGCCGACCGCGACCGGCGGGCTGCCCGGCACGTTCACGCAGGTGATGACCGGCCAGATCGACATCGGCTGGGCGGCGGCGCCGTTCGGCGTGACCGAAATCCGCGACGGCAAGATCCGCATCATCGCGCGCGGCAGCGACGTGCCCTCGCTGCACGGGCAGACGGTGCGGGTCATCATCGTCAACGCGAACGCGCTGAAGGAGAAGAAGGACGCGATCATGCGCTTCGCCGCCGGTTATCGCGAGGCGGTCGACTGGATGTACGCCGATCCCAAGGCGCTCGCGATGTATGCGGACAAGATCAAGCAGCCGATCGAATTGCTACGCGATGCGCTGAGGGAATTTCATCCGCAGGCCGCGATGCAGACCGAGCGCATGGCGGATTTGGATGCCGCGGTCGCCGACGCCGTAAAGCTGAAATTCCTCGACGCGCCGCTGACAACAAAGCAGCTCGCGGAGTTCTTGCAGATACCGCCGAAGTAGCTGCTTCTTATCCCTGCCCTGAAAGGGGAGGGATAAGAAAGGTCAATGCTCGCCCTTCAGGGCCGTGCTGACGGCGTCGAGCATCGCGGCTTTCCCCGCGTTCTTCGCAGTGCGCACGCGGTCCTGCTTGCCGAGCTCACCCATCTCTCGCTGCCGCGCGACGGTCGCTTCGGTCATCAGCGGCGCGATGCCGAGCTCGATCAGTGTCGCGGCGACCTGCTCCATCTCGTCGGCGCGGCGGATGCCGTGGCTGGCCATGCGCTCGAGGTTGTATTCGATCACTTTGTCCCAATCGAGCGCCGGATAATTGTTCTTCAGCGACGCCGCGACCTCGTCAGTCATGCCGGCGCGTTGCGCGGCCAGGAAGCATTCGGCGGTGAGCGCCTCGATCCCCTTGATCATCACGCTGCGGATCATCTTCAACGCGGCCGCCGCGCCGACCTGATCCGACGCGATCGTGCCGCGCATCTCCAGCTCGTCGACCAGCAGCGGCAGAACGGCTTGCGCGTGCGGACCGCTAAGCAGCAGCGGGGTCTGATGGCGCCGCGGATGAATCGGTGCGAGAATCGCGACATCGACGTAGCGCGCCGCGCCGTCGAGCAACCGCGCGGTCTCGTGCTTGCGGCCGGGCGAGACCGAATTGATGTCGAGGTAATAGGGATTGCCGGCGAGGTGGGGCGCGACCGATTTCGCGGCGTCGAGGCTTGATGCCGCTGTCACCGCCGCGACGATGATGTCGGAATTGGCGATCGCCTCCGCGGCCGAACTCGCAAGCCGTGCGCCGATCTTTTCGCCCGCCTGCTTCAGCGCCGCGCCGCGCTCGTCGGGAAACAGAATGTCCCACGCCGCGATGCTCTCAACGCCGGCCTCGCGCAGGCCGGCCGCGATCGCCTGGCCGGCCTCGCCGAAGCCGATGAAGCACAGACGCGGCTTGTTGCTGGTCGTGTTGCGAGTCATGGGCCTGTGAGCTTGCGTTGAACGCGCGCATCGAAGCGCGCGACGTTGACCACCACGCGCGTATGCATGCCGTCGCCGATGCGTTCCTTGTCGTCGAACGCCTCGACGCGGAAATCGACCGTGCGTCCGTCGACTTTGGTGACGACAGCGGTGGCGCGCAGCCCCATGCCGACCGGTGTCGCCGCGTAATGGCCGACGTTGAGCCGGGTGCCGAGGCTCTGATGTCCGGGCGGGAGCAGGCGCTCGATCGCATCGAGAGCCGCCGCCTCCATCATGTTGATCATGACGGGCGTCGCGAGGACCCGGACTCGCCCGCTGCCGATGCGCGGAGCGGTGTGCTCCTCGCCGACGGTGATCGCCGCGGTACCTCGCAGGCCTTCTTTCAATGCGGGCAGATCCATCGGCTCGACGCTTTCGCGCAAATCTGGCGGTCGCCAGCCAAGCTATCACAGGGCGACGATCTGGCTCTCGGCGACGCCATTTCAGGCGGTTCAGCTGGCTGCCTATTGTTTAGGCATATTGCCTTGCAATTGGCCCCAGGCGATTGGCTGCCTATTAGGCAGGCACGGAGGGTCCGTCGGATTCTACCCATCGATTCAAGGCATTGCGGCCACCCTGGGGATTGGCACGCACCTTGCGAACTCGGTCCCGCGCGTTGACCCCGCCGGGGCCGGAACGCGCGCGTCAACGCAGAGGGATTCTCAATGAGCTATTCGACAATGACCCGCCGCGGCCTGATGGCCACGGCCGGCCTTGCTTTCGGCTTGGCGGCGATCCTGCCGGCCAAGGCCCAGGACACCATCAAGGTCGGAATTCTCCACTCGCTCTCCGGCACCATGGCCATCAGCGAAACCACGCTGAAGGACACGATGCTGTTTCTGATCGACGAGCAGAACAAGAAGGGTGGCGTTCTCGGCAAGAAGCTGGAGGCCGTCGTCGTCGATCCCGCGTCGAACTGGCCGCTGTTCGCCGAGAAGGCGCGCGAACTGATCACCAAGGACAAGGTCGCCGCCGTGTTCGGCTGCTGGACCTCGGTGTCGCGCAAGTCGGTGCTCCCGGTGTTCAAGGAGCTCAACTCGATCCTGTTCTATCCGGTGCAGTACGAAGGCGAGGAGAGCGAGCGCAACGTGTTTTACACCGGCGCCGCTCCGAACCAGCAGGCGATACCGGCGGTCGACTATCTCGCCAAGGAAGAAAAAGTGCAGCGTTGGGTGCTCGCGGGCACGGACTACGTCTATCCGCGCACGACCAACAAGATCCTCGAAGCATATCTGAAGTCAAAGGGCGTGAAGCCCGAAGACATCATGATCAACTACACGCCGTTCGGTCATGCCGACTGGCAGACCATCGTCGCCGACATCAAGAAGTTCGGCTCGGCGGGCAAGAAGACCGCCGTGGTCTCGACCATCAACGGCGACGCCAACGTGCCGTTCTACAAGGAGCTCGGCAACCAGGGCATCTCGGCCAAGGACATCCCGGTCGTCGCGTTCTCGGTCGGTGAAGAAGAGCTCGCCGGCATCGACACCAAGCCGCTGCTCGGCCATCTGGCCGCCTGGAACTACTTCGAGTCGATCAAGAGCCCGGCCAACGCCGAGTTCACCGCGAAGTGGAAGGCGTATACGAAGAATGCGAAGCGCGTGACCAACGATCCGATGGAAGCCCACGTCGTCGGCTTCGCAATGTGGGTCAAGGCGGTCGAAAAGGCCAAGAGCACCGATCCGGACAAGGTGATCGACGCGCTGCCCGGCATCGAGGCGGCGAACCTGACCGGCGGCATCTCCAAGATGCTCCCGAACCACCACATCACCAAGCCGGTGT
>JAXDNZ010000486.1:0-3616 GCA_034669185.1 Hyphomicrobiales bacterium | reverse complement strand
CGCGCTATCCCATGGTGTCGAAGCCGCGCCCCGAGTACCACGGCATCGTGCTCGCCGAGACCTTCGGCAACTTCGCCTACGCCATCGCCTGCCGTGTCTTGTCGCTGCGCGACCTCGGGCCGGCGCTGTCGCCGTTCAACGCCTTCCTTATTCTCAACGGCATCGAGACGCTGCCCTTGCGCATGCAGAAGCACTGCGACAACGCGCTCAAAGTCGCCGAATATCTGGCGAAGCACCCGAAGGTGCAGTGGGTGAGCTTCGCGGGGCTGAAGGGCGACAAGTACTACAAGCTCGCGCAGGAATATTGCCCGAAGGGCGCCGGCGCCGTGCTCACCTTTGGGCTGAAGGGCGGCTTCGACGCGGGCGTCAAGCTCGTGTCGGCGGTGCAGCTGTTCTCGCATCTCGCCAACATCGGCGACACGCGCTCGCTGATCATCCATCCGGCTTCGACCACGCACCGCCAGCTTTCCGACGCGCAGAAGGATCAGGCCGGCGCCGGGCCGGACGTGGTGCGGCTCTCGATCGGGCTCGAGGATCCGGCCGACGTCATCGCCGATCTCGAGCAGGCTCTGGCGGCGTAGCTATTTCTTCAGCGTGCGTGCCACGTAGTCACGGACGTGGTCGAGCGTGCCCTGCGCGGTCCAGGTTTCGGTGACCTCGTTGCCGAAGTCGCGCGCGTTCCTGGCGGTGCGCTCCGCCACCGGCTGGCGCATCTGCTGCTTGGTGAGCGCAAAGGCCGCCGGCGACAGCGCCGCAAGCGTTTCAGCCGCAGCGATCGCCCGGTCGATCAGCGCCTGCGGCGCGGCGATCTCGTCGATGAGACCGCGCGCCTTTGCATCCTCCGGCGCAAACGTCGCGCCGCTGAAGATGACGGCGGGAAAGAATTGCGGCGCGGTGGCGTAGCGCATGATCTCGAAGGCGAGCGGCGGAAACGGGACACCGACCAGAAGCTCGGTCACGCCGATGCGCGTGCCGTTGTCCGCCATCAGCCGCGCGTCGGCCGCACAGGCAAGCACACAGCCCCCCGCGACGGCGTGCCCGTTCACGGCCGCAACGACCGGCTTGGGATGGAAGAAGATCGTGTCGTAGAGCCGGTGCAGCGCGGGCAGGAATTCGCGCGCGTAGCTCGGACCGCCCGCGAGCAGCCGCGGCAGGTCGACGCCCGCGGAGAAGATGCGTCCCGCTCCGGTGATGACGATGGCGCGCGCGGCCGTCGTTTCGCGGACACGCGCCGCGAGCGTGTCGCAGAACTCGGTCGTCAGCGCGTTCGCCTTGCCGTGGACCATGGTCAGGATGGCGATGTCGCCGCGCGACGTCACGTCGATCATGTTCGATGCTCCGCCGCGACGAGGTGCGGCGCCGCCGTGCGCGGGACGAGTCGTTCGGCCTGCACCGTCGCGAGCGTCAGCACGACGATCGCCATCGCCTGGTGTGCAAGCGCAAGGCCGATCGGCACCTGGTGGATCAGGGTCAGAATTCCCAGAACCGCCTGGATGGTGACGGCGCCGGCAAACTTGAAGGCGAACAACCGTACGCCCCTGTCGGCGACGTTTCGCGCAGCATCGAAGGCATACGACAGCGCTAGCGCGAACAGCGCGTAGGCCACCATCCGGTGCATGAACTGCACCGTAAGGGCGTTCTCGAACAGGTTGCGCCACGCCGGCTGCTCAAACCACAGCCGCGCCGCGTCGGGAACAAGTGCGCCATCGATCAGCGGCCAGGTGTTGTAGACGAGACCGGCGCGCAGTCCCGCGACCAGCGCACCGAGATAGATCTGGGCCAGCACCAGACCGAGCAGCACCAGCACAATCGTGCGGGTGCGGCGCGGCGCCTCGGCGGCCGGCCGCCGCGCGAGCCGTGACGCGGTCCACAGGCACGCGGCGAAGATCACACAGGCGAGCGTCATGTGCGTCGCAAGGCGATATTGCGACACCGAGACGCGCTCGGACAGACCCGACGCGACCATCCACCATCCGATCGCCCCTTGCAGCGCGCCGAGCGCGAAGATCGTCCAGAGCCGCATGCGCAGTCCGGCCTCGACCCATCCCTTCCAGAGAAACCAGAGAAACGGCAGCAGGAACGCGGCGCCGATCATGCGGCCCATCAGGCGATGCGCCCATTCCCACCAGAAGATCGTCTTGAAATCGCCCAGCGTCATCCCGCGGTTGAGCTGGAACTGGGGGATCGTCTGGTATTTCGCAAACTCCGCCTGCCATGCAGCCTCGTTCAAAGGCGGCAGTGTGCCCGTGATCGGTTTCCAGTCGACAATGGAGAGCCCGGACTCGGTCAACCGCGTCGCGCCACCGACCAACAGCGTCGCGACGACCAGCGCCGCCACACAAAAAAGCCACAGCCGGATCGCGCGATCGCGCGCTTGCAAAGACATGATGCTCTTGCCGAATTCGGCGCGGACCATATAGACGGGCGGCGGACCGTCAAGGCTGAGGACCCATGGGCATTCGCACGCGCAAGCTGATCGGCACCGTGGCGCTGTTGCTCCTGGTCACGGTGTGGGCGCTGCTCGCCATGGCGTTTGCGCAGTTCGCGTTGCGCGCCGCGAGCGGCTGGGTCGCGGCGCTCTATTATGCGGTCGCCGGGCTCGGCTGGGTGCTGCCCGCGATGCCATTGGTGCGATGGATGGTGAAGCCGGATCGCTCGCCCTAGCCACCGGCTTCTTCCTAAAGTAGCGTGACCCTGATCATTCGCGGGGTACCATGATCGATTTTCTCACTCACCAGCCAGCCGCATCCTATCTCCGCGCGGCCGCGCTTATCGTGACCCTTGGGATGGGCGTGTACCTGTCCGTGCTGGGCAAACCGCTTGAAAAAACTGGCCATGGTATCCTCGCGCTGGAGCTTGCGTGGACGAAAGACCGCGCGGAGAGAATCGTGCGCTCATGGAGCGCGGTAAAGGATGTCGCGATCAAGCAAGTCCGATGGGATTTCGTCTTTATCGCCGGGTACGCGGTGCTGCTCTTCTTCATCGCGTTGACCACAGAGCAGGCGGCCGCAACCGCCGGATATGCGCGGCTCGCCTACGTCGCCCGTCTCGCCGCATGGGGCGGCTTGCTTGCCGGTGTGCTGGACTGCCTGGAGAATATTGGGCTGCTTGTGATGCTGAGCGGCTCGATCACAAGCGCGACCGTGCTTGCGACCTCGATCTGTGCGGGCGTGAAATTCGCCCTCGCGATATTCGTGCTCGCGCTCGCCGGACTGACCTTCGTCCTGGTCTAGCTCAGGCCGCGACGTCCACCCGGCGCAACCGGTTCTTCAGCGCGGTGGGCGCGCCCGACATCAGCACCTTGGCATAACGCAGCTGCTGGTATTCGCCATTGAGCGAGATGCGCGGCAGCGCGGTGAGGTGCGCGCGGTGCTCCGAAAACAGCACCCCCGGCCGTGTCGTCACGGCGGTCGCAAATCCAAGTTCGGTGGCGAGCTGAAATTCGCGCGGACCGGCCGAGGTGCGGTCGCCGACCGGGTAGGCGAAATGCTTGGGCTTGAAGCCGAGCGCCGCCTCGATCGTGGCGCTGCTCATCCGCATCTCGGTCCGCGCGACATCGTCGGAGGCCTTCTTCAGCATCACGTGGTTGACGGTGTGGGCACCGATTGTCGCCAGC
>JAXDNZ010000485.1:0-4216 GCA_034669185.1 Hyphomicrobiales bacterium | reverse complement strand
CGTACCCGGAATATCGTCGTATTCCTTATCTTCTGGCCTCGCCCGAGCCATTGGCGCTTCTCCCTCATCTCGTAGCCTGACATACGCGCCGCGCATTGCCTTGGCAACGCTTGCCCGAGGGTGAATGTTTCTTAAAATACCTGTCGCACTAGCCGAAACGGGCTATCGATTCCCGAACCGAGGCTAGAGCTTCAGCGCGACCAATAGAGCCGCATCGGATTGTCCACAAGCAGCGCGCGCTGCATCGCCGCGCTCGGTGCGATCTTCGGGATCATGTCGGTGAGCACGCCGTCGTCGGGCGCTTCGTTCTTCATGTTCGGATGCGGCCAGTCGGTGCCCCACAGCACGCGGTCGCCAAAGCGCTCGGCGATGGTGCGCGCGAACGGCACGACATCGTCGTAAGGCGGGCCGGCGATCGTGACGCGCTCGGGGCACGTGACCTTGGTGATCCAGCTCTTGTTGGCGTCGAGCGCCCTGAGCCAGTTCTGAAAGTGCTTGCCGGTCACGCCTTCCCTCACGTTCGGCACGCCCATGTGATCGAACACCAGCGTGGTCGGCAGCGATTTCAGGAACGGGCCCATTTCATCGAGGTCCGCGTGCTCGAAGTAGATCACGATATGCCAGCCGAGCCTGGCAATGCGCGCCGCAATGCGCTGCATCACGTCTTTCGGGGTGGAATCGACCAATCGCTTGATGAAGTTGAAGCGCACCCCGCGCACACCGGCGTCGTCGAGCGCGTTCAGCTCGGCGTCGGTGATCGCCTCGCCGACGAAGGCGACGCCTCTCGCCTTTCCGTTTGAATTGAGGAGCGCGTCTCCCAGCGCGCGGTTGTCGGTGTCGTGGCAAGTCGCCTGCACGATCACGTTCTTGTCGAAGCCGAGGAAGTCGCGCAACGCGAACAGCTTCTCCTTCGGCGCGTCGCACGGCGTGTACTTGCGCTTCGGCGCGAACGGAAACATCGCCTCGGGCCCGAACACATGACAGTGCGCATCGACCGCCCCGGCGGGCGGCTTGTATTTTGGCTTCGACGGATTCGGGTGGAACGGAATGTAGCCGGGTGACATCGGCATGAGAGATCCTTACTCGGTCCTTATCCGGAAGGAGCGGCCCTCCGTTATCCCTCCCCGGCTTGCGGGGAGGGTAGGTGGGGTGTCTCGAGGATGGCAGTCAGCTCAGAGCCAGCTGCCAGGGTTCGAGACGCCGCCTTCGGCGGCTCCTCATCATGAGGTCAGACCCGCTCGATCGCCAGCGACACGCCCTGGCCGACGCCGACGCACATGGTGGCGAGAGCGCGCTTGCCGCCCTGTTTCGTCATCTGATGCGCTGCGGTGAGCGCAAGCCGCGTCCCAGACATGCCGAGCGGATGGCCGAGCGCAATGGCGCCGCCGTTCGGGTTGACGTGCTCGGCATCGTCGGAGAGCCCGAGCTGGCGCAGGCAGGCGAGCGCCTGCGAGGCAAAGGCTTCATTGAGCTCGATCACGTCGAAATCGCCGATCTTGAGGCCGTGCCGTTCGATCAGCTTGCGCGTCGAGGGCACCGGGCCGATGCCCATGATGCGCGGCGGCACGCCGGCCGATGCCATCCCGGTGATGCGCGCGAGCACTTTCAACCCGTGCTTCTTCACCGCGGCTTCCGACGCGATCAGCATCGCGGCGGCGCCATCGTTGACGCCTGACGCATTGCCGGCGGTGACCGTGCCGGGCTCGCGGAACGGAGTCCTGAGCTTGCCCAAGGCTTCGAGCGTCGTCTCGGGACGCGGGTGCTCGTCCTTGTCGATCACGGTCGGAGTCTTGCCGGCGATCTCGACCGGGGTGATCTCCTCGGCGAAGTAGCCGGCCGCGATCGCCCGGCCGGCGCGCTGCTGCGAGCGCCACGCGAACGCGTCCTGGTCGGCGCGCTTGACTTGAAATTCCTCTGCGACGTTCTCGCCGGTCTCCGGCATCGCGTCGACGCCGTATTGTTTTTTCATCAGCGGATTGATGAAGCGCCAGCCGATGGTGGTGTCGTAGATTTCGGCGGCGCGGGAGAACGCCTCCGTCGCCTTGCCCTGCACGAACGGCGCGCGCGTCATCGATTCGACGCCGCCGGCGATCGCCAGATCGATGTCGCCAGAGCGGATCGCCTGCGCGGCGGTGCCGACGGCGTTCAGCCCCGAGGCGCACAGGCGGTTGAGCGTCACCCCCGGCACGTTGTCAGGAAGCCCCGCGAGAAGCAGTGCCATGCGGGCGACGTTGCGGTTGTCCTCGCCCGCCTGGTTGGCGCAGCCGAAATAGACTTCATCGAGTTCGTCCCAATCGATGGTCGGGTTGCGCTTCATCAACGCCTTGAGCGGCACTGCGGCGAGGTCGTCGGTGCGCACCTTGGCGAGCGCGCCCGCGTAGCGGCCGATCGGCGTGCGGATTCCGTCGCAGATGAAGGCTTCCGGCATGGCTGTGTCTCTGGCGTTCTGGGCGGTTCTCTTGATCAGGCTTTATCGCGCTCCACCCCTCCAAGCGCAAGCAATCGGGCAGAAACGCCCGTTTTCCCGCACGGTTCAAGGAAACGGCATCGGCAAACGAGCGATTGCGCCGCAATCGCAAAAGTCGGAAACTCCCCGATGAGGAGGCTCGTGCCGTTCGCCCCACGGTCAAGATGGCGGCCGCGGCAACGAGAAGGGCCTCCGCGTCAGGGAGGATACATATGACAATCCGGTCTTCGACCCGGTGGGCTCTGCTCGCCGGCACGCTCGGCACTCTCGCCCTTAGCTTGTCTGCGGTCGCCCAGCAGCCTGCGGCGCCAGCGCCCGGTGCGGCGCCAGCCGCCCCGGCGGCCGCTCAACCTGCCGCCCCAGCTCCCTTGCCGCCCGGCTCGCCGCTGATCGGCCGTCCGAGCACTGAAGGCGCCATGAAGCTCGCGCCGGTCGCGCCGCCGCCGATTCCGGCCACCCCCGAGAAGCTCGCGACCGTACCCGGCAAGCTGAAATTGCAGAAGGGCTTCAACATCGAGCTCTATGCCGGCAACGTGCCGAACGCGCGCTCGATGCGCCAGGGCGAGAAGGGCACCGTGTTCGTCGGCAGCCGCCTGCAGGACAAGGTGCACTACATCGTCGAAAAGGACGGCAAGCGCGAAGTGAAGGTGCTGGTATCGGGCCTCTACCGGCCGAACGGGCTCGCCATCAAGGACGGTACGCTCTACATCGCCGAGTTGTCGAAAATCTCCAAGATTGAAAAGGTCGAGGACAATCTCGACAAGGCGCCGAAGCCGACCGTGATCTACGAAGATCTGCCGAAGGACGAAGCGCACGGCTGGAAGTTCATTGGCATCGGTCCGGACAACAAGCTCTACATTCCGATCGGCTTGCCTTGCAACAGCTGCCCGGCGCCCGATACGCACGCACAGATGCGCCGCATCAATCTCGACGGCAGCGGCGCCGAGGTCGTCGCGCGCGGGATCCGCAACACCGTCGGGTTCGACTGGCATCCGGTATCGAAGGAGCTCTACTTCACCGACAACAGCCGCGACTGGGTTTCGGAAGATTTCCCAGAGGACGAGCTGAACCGCATCACCAAGGTCGGGCTGCATTTCGGCAACCCGTTCTGCCACCAGGGCGACTTCCTCGATCCGGAGCTCGGCTGGGGCCGCTCGTGTGACGAGTTCGAGAAGCCGGTCGCCAAGATGGGTCCGCATACAGCGGTGCTCGGCGCGCGCTTCTATACGGGCGACAAGTTCCCGGCCAAGTACAAGAATGCGCTCTTCGTGGCGCGTCATGGCTCATGGAATCGCACCAAGAAGGCAGGCGGCGATATCGTCGCGGTGTTCCTCAACAAGGACGGCACCGTGAAGAACATCGAGCCCTTCATCACCGGATTCCTGGGCGCGGACAACAACTACATCGGCCGCCCGGTCGACGTGGTGTTCCTCAAGGACGGCTCGATGCTGATCTCGGATGACTTCAACGGCGCGGTCTGGCGCGTGACCTACGGCAACCAGAAAAACGCGGCTGCGAAGTAACGACTAACGACACCGGCGGGAGCGGCAACGGCTGCTCCCGCCATATTCTTTCAGGTCGACCGAACCATGCGGACCATTCTCGCCGCGGCGCTGCGTGCCGGCATGTGCGCTGGGGCGTCCGCCGCGCCGTTCGATGAGAAGCTCGCGACCTGCCTCGCCTGTCACGGCGAGAAGGGAATATCCGAGACCAGCGAAGTGCCCTCGCTCGCCGGGATGCCGGCCGACT
>JAXDNZ010000484.1:0-5004 GCA_034669185.1 Hyphomicrobiales bacterium | reverse complement strand
ACCGTCACACTGTCCATCTCCTCGGTGCGGTTCGGGCCCGCATTGACGTGGCAATGCACGCAGGACTGGTTGCAGCGATAGCCGACGTTGACCTGCAGGGTATGCAGCGCGCCGCGGCTGATCGCCGGGAACGGGATCTTTTCGAGCAGGGGCCACGTGTCCTTCATGGCGCGAGAGTCGCACGAGGTGCGGCGCGCGTCACGGCAAATTGCCGTGAGCTAATTGGCGCTGGCGGCCGCCCTGTCGAAAAAGCCGACGCGCCCGAACCCTGGCAGCTTGAGCGCCGGATGGCGCAAGTCGAAGCCGGCAACGAGGCCGGCGAAGTTCAGTTCAATCCCCTCGACCCAGCCAAGCTTGATGCCGACCAGTCCCCACAGGCTCGCCTCAATGCCGGTACCGCTATCGCTTAATCCCGCGTAGGGCGCCGGCCGGAAGTCGCGGCCGATCGCGTTCGGGGGCAGCATCACGCCGATCTCCGGCACCGCGCGCAGCACGGTCGCCACGAAGGTGTTGCTGTTCGGGCCCGGCCACAATCGATAGTCGCCCGCATTGACGTACTGATAGTCCTTGATCGTCTTCTCGATCTTGGGGATCAGCGCGGCTGCCTCTGCGCCCTTGATGTCGGCGATCACGGTCGGCTTGTCCCCGTACCATCTGCCGTCCGGCGCCCAATTGTTGATGCGCACCGGATTTCCCCAGCCGACGACGTCGTAACGGGTCCACCGCGCCGCGTTCTCGCGCTTGACCACGATCCAGCTGTGTACCGCAACCGCGCCCTTCCAGCCGCCGGTGCGGCCGGAAAACACCAGCACGCGCGCTTCCGGATAGGCGCTCGCGGACGGCAGGCTGCCGGTGCTCGACCAGTCGGCATCGCGCCACGAGCGCGGGCCGCCCTCATAGGCGACGAGCGCGGCGCGCGCCGCGACCGGCAGCAGGAACAGGGCGAGAAACAGAAGCATGAAAAGTTTGCGGCGCGGACGGGGTCGTTCCATGGCGTCTGTGACTATAGATGGTTTCCGGACCGAACTGTGGCAAGAGCCGCGGTCGATCGCGCGGCGACATTACAAATGAGCAATGCGGTCGTGGTCGAGGGTGTTGCGCGGCGCGTCAACTCTTGGTCTGAGCCGAGAGACGCTCATCCCGGCCAGGCCGCCGGATGCGTGCCGAGCGGCACTGACGGGCGTGCCCAGCGTGGCGGCGTCTCCGACATGACGGCGGCATGGCGCACGGCGGTGAGTCGGCCGAAGCCTGAGTCCAGTTCTTCGAGACGGTCGCGTACCGCCTCGAAATCCGGATCCGGACAGGCGAGCCCATCCGCGATGCGCCCGAGCCCGCGGATCCAGTGCCCGGTTTGCGCCAGCGAGACGCGAACGTGCCAGCTTCCGCCTTGCGTGGCGCGCCGCGCGAGCGCCGCCATTGCGCCGAACGCCATCAGGTAACCGCTCGCGTGGTCGATCGCCTGGCAGGGCAGGGGCTTCGGCTGCGCGGCTGCCGCTGCCTCGGCTTCCGCGTGATTCATGCCGTTGGCATTCTGCACCAGCGAGTCGAAGCCGCGCCGGCCGGCCCATGGCCCGTCTTGTCCGTAGGCACAGAGCGACACGTAAACGATCCCGCGGCGCGCCTGCGCGGCCTCCTCGGGTCCGAAGCCGTTGCCTTTCACGGCGCCTGGGCGAAAGCCCTGCACGAAGACGTCGGTATCGCGCAGGAGGCCGGTGAGACTCTCGCGCCCCGCTGCCTCGCGCAGGTCGATGAAGGTGGAAAGCTTGCCACGGCCGTTATCGATCACCAGCGGACCCATCTGCGGCAGGTGCGCGGCGGTCACCAGCAATACGTCGGCGCCGTGCACCGCGAGCGTGCGCCCGCACACCGGGCCGGCGATGACGCGCGTCAGATCGAGCACGCGTACCCCCGCGAGAGGCCGGTCTCCCGCGGACGGCAGGGGCTGTGGCGGCGCGTCGCCAATGCGCTCGATCGAGAGCACCGGCAGGCCCGCGACTGCGCGGCCTTGGCCGTGCGCATCCCATTCGGCAAAGGACCGCGTCGCGGTGACGACGAGGCCCGCAAGCGCCGCCGCGTCCTCGAAGGCTTCCGCCTTCCACCCTTCGAGCGCACGGCGAACCGCAGCCCGATCATGCTCGCAGCCGAGGAGTTTGAGCACGCCGTCGCGGTGATGAGGGAAATTCGTGTGCAACCGCACCCAGCGGCCGTCGCCGCAGCGGTAAAGCCCTGCGATCTTGTCCCAAAGCTCCGGCGCCGGTTTGCCATCGATTCGCAGATAACGCTCGCTGCGAAACTCGATTGCGGCGTCGCGCATGGGGACGGCGACGCGCTGGCGTTTTCCGGTCCGCAACCGGTGAAGCTCCGCGGCGGCGAGCGCGGCCGCCGCAATGGTGGCCTGCGCGGCGGTCCCGAGCGCGAAGGTCGACGGCAGCACGGGCTCGGCGCCGGTCAGCGCGACGGAATCGAGTGCATCGGGCGGCATGCCGGCGAGGCGCCAGATATCGGCGAGGGCTGCTTTGGGATTCATGTGTCATCTTGTCTTTCTACAGGAAGTACCATATATAAATATTTCTGCAGAAAGAACACGCATGCGCAAAGCCAAACCGCAAACAACCCCGGAGACCGGGCCCACCGTCACCAAGGCGGCCCTGCGCGCCGCCGAGCGGCTCGAGCTTCCGAACAAGGTGCTTGGCGGCATCGTCGGTGTCTCCGAGGCGACAGTATCCCGCATGGGGAGCGGCGCCTATACGTTGCCGGCCGACGCCAAGCCATTCGAGCTCGCGGTGCTGTTCGTGCGGCTTTATCGCTCACTCGATGCCATCACCGGCGGCGACGACGCTGTCGCGCGCGCGTGGCTGCGCAACGAGAACACGGTGCTTGGCGGCGTGCCGCTCGCGCTGGTGCAATCCGTGCCGGGGCTCGTCAATGTCATCGCGTATCTGGACGCCCGCCGCGCTGTCGTCTGAGCGCCGCGCGCTCTCGGGCACCTGCTGGCGGGTCGTCGAGGCGCAGCATCGGGTGTCCACGCTCAAGCTCGTGGACACGCTCGCCGAGCAGGCGTTGCTTGAAGGGCTGATCGAGCAAAGCAAGCCGCCTGTGCCGCCCGAATGCCGCCACCTGCATTATCTGCTGGCGACGCCGTTCCGCTACGGCTCCGCCTACCCACGTGGGTCGCGCTTCCGCCGCGCCGGCCTGACGCCGGGCATCTATTATGCCTCCGCACGGGTCGAGACGGCCATCGCCGAGACGGCGTTTTCGCGGCTCTTGTTCTTTGCCGAATCGTCGGCGACGCCTTGGCCCGCCAACGCCGGAGAGTTCACGGCGTTCTCGACCAGATTTTCAACCCGCCGCGGGCTCGACCTCACGCAGTTGCCGTTTTCCGCTGATCGATCATCGTGGACCCACCCGACCGACTATGAAGCTTGTCACGCCCTCGCGGACGCCGCACGCGACACCGATGTCGAGGTCATCCGATACGACTCGGTGCGCGACCCCGCCGGACGCGCGAACGTCGGGATTCTCGCTTGTCCAGCGTTCAAGTCGAAAGAGCCGGTCGAGCGTCAGACCTGGCGGCTCCAACTTGGCCCGCGGGGCGCGCGCGGGCTGTGCGAATTCCCGGACGCGCGTCTGGAGTTTTCACGCGAGGCCTTTGCAGCCGATCCGCGCATCGCTGGATTGAACTGGAATCGGTGACGGCGCTCACCGCACCCGGTTGCCGCTGATCGCGAGCTGCGCGAAGCGGGCGGCGTCCCGGGCAAGGTCACCGGTCATCGCCTTGCGCTGATCCATGCCGACGATCGCGCCGTTCTTCGCCGCCGCGATCAGGTTGTCGGCGATCACCGCAGAGCCGGCGCCGGGCGTGACCGAGACCGCGATGCCAACGGGCGCGCCGCGTACGACGTTGCCGGTCACCGTCACGTCGCGCAGGTACTGCCCCCAGCCGACCGAGATCCCGGCGACCGCCGCGTTCTCGATCACGTTGCCGGTGACCGCACTGTCGGCCTCGACGCCGATGCCGATGCCGTGGCCGTCGTTCGGATCGGTGCCGGCCGGACGCCGTGCCGTGATGTTGCGGATGACGTTGCCTTGCACGACCGCGAGCCGGCCGCCCTGGTTGAAGTTCGTGACCGCGACGCCGAGCGCCGCGCCATCGATGGTGTTGTTGGCGATCACGGCGCCTTCGAACCCGAACTCGGCATAGATCGCGACCTCACCCAGCGTGGTGCAGGTGTTCGCAACGATGCTCAGGTTCGAGGCGGCATTGCCGCGCACCGCCGAGAACGCCGCGTTGCGGATGCGGTTGCCCCGCACCGTGACGTTGCCGGCGCGAAACACGTTGACGGCGTTGCCGTTTTGCCCCGATCCGCCGGCACGCGCCAGAATATCGTCGATGCGATTGTCGATCACCATGGTGCCGTCGTCGCCCGCCTGTGACCGCCACACCAGGATGCCGTTGTTGCCGGCGCCGCGGACCGTGTTGCGCGCGATCACGAGGCCGCGCGCATCGAGCGAGAAGATCGCGCCCTCGGCTGTGTCGATGATCGTGTTGTTGGCGATCTCGCCTTCGACTTGCTCCAGCACGATGCCGTTGCGGCCGGCGCCGATCACCTCGCAGTCGCGGACGACGATGCCGCGGCCGGCCGCGAGCTGCACGAGCCCGCTATTGCCCGGGAGCGTCTTGCCGCTGCCGTCCAAGGTAAGGCCGGTGAGCGAAACGTAGTCCGCGCCGCGGCTGGTGATCAGCGGCACATTGTCGGTCGCAACGATGCGCGTCGCGCCCGGCACCCCGATCAGCCGTGCACCGGTCGGCAGCGTCAGGCCGCGCACACGATAGACACCGGGGGAGAGGACGAGCGGCAGCCGCGCAGCGGCGGTGCGGTCGATGGCGCGCTGCAGCGTCTCGGTCTGGTCGACATCGGCGGATGCGCGCACGCCCAGATGAAACGCGTCAACACCGAGCCCGGAGACCGGCACCGTGCCGGTCGTTGCCGGCGCTGCGACAGC
>JAXDNZ010000483.1:0-3312 GCA_034669185.1 Hyphomicrobiales bacterium | reverse complement strand
GGCTGGTGACTTGATCGGCAACGCACGCGTCTCGGCGAAATGACGTTTCGCAAGTTGCGGGCGCCGCAGTAGCGGCGCCTTGCGTCGTACTGATTTTGGGCAGACTTGTGCTATTCTCATCCGGCGGTCGGCGGTCGGCCTTGCAAGGGCCACGCGCCGCGCCTCTATGCTCGCGGGCGCCGCACGGCACCGGGGCTTTTGGCGGACACGATGTATACGCTCTACTCGATGCAGCGGTCGGGCAATTGCTACAAGGCGCGGCTCGCGCTCGCGCAGCTCGGCGTCGACTACAAGCTCGTCGAGGTCGACATCCTGCAAGGCGACACGCGCACGCCGCAGTTCCTCGCGATGAACCCCGGTGGCCACGTCCCGTTGCTCGAAGTCGCGCCCGGCCGCTTTCTCCCGGAATCGAACGCGATCCTGTGGTACCTCGCGGGCGGCACGCCACTCGCGCCCGAGGATCGCATCGACCGCGCCGAGGCGCTGCAATGGATGTTCTTCGAGCAGCACTCGCTCGAGCCAAATCTCGGGGCCGCTTGGTTCTGGCTCGTGCTCGTGCGCGGCGGCCGTGAATTGCAGACGCACGCGCTCGAAGACTGGATGGAGCGCGGCTATCAGGCGCTACAGGTCATGGAGACGCATCTGTCGACCCACGACTTCTTCGCCGCCGGCCACTATACCATCGCCGACATCGCGCTCTATGCCTATACGCACATCGCGCACGAGTGCGACTACGACCTCGCCCCGTTTCCGGCGGTGCGCGCGTGGCTCGCCCGCGTCGCCGAGCAGCCGGGCCACGTCGCGATGGACTGGCAGCGCGAGCAGGTAGCGGTCGGATGAGCCTCGCGGACGTTCCCGCCGGCAAGATCGCGGCTGTCGTCACGTCACTTGAAATGTTCGAACGCCCGGCACCGCGCGCCGAGCGCGCCGATCTGGCACTGGAGCTCGCCCGCGTGCCGCGCCCCGAGCTGGCCTGGTTCAGAAACCTGTTTCGCAGCGTCGGCGAGAACTGGATCTGGTTCTCGCGGCTCGCCATGACCGACGCCGAGCTCGCCGCGATCATTCACGACCGACACGTCGAAGTGTACGTGCTCAAGTCGGGCGAAAACGAAGTCGGTCTGCTCGAGCTCGACTTCCGCGTTGCGGACGAATGCGAGTTGAGCTTCTTTGGATTGACGCAGCCCGTCATCGCCACCGGCGCAGGGCGCTTTCTCATGAACCGCGCGCTCGAACTTGCGTGGTCGCGACCGATCAAACGACTCTGGGTGCATACCTGCACCTTCGATCATCAGGACGCGCTCGCGTTCTACGTCCGCTCCGGCTTCCGCCCGTTCCGGCTCCAGGTCGAGTTCGCCGAGGATCCGCGCCTCATCGGCCTCGCGCCACGCACCGCAGCGCCGCACGTTCCGCTGATCGAATAAGTTTCTTGTTTGAGTATGATCTTGTCCGAAAAGCCGGTTCTCCTTTCGGGATCATGCTCTACTCGCCGGCCTTGATCCCGGCGTCGCGGATCACCTTGGCCCATTGCGGCGTCTCGCGCGCGATCTCGGCGGCGAACTCGGCCGGCGTATTGCCGACCACTTCCATGCCGAGAGCGTCGAAGCGCTTGCGTACCTCGGGCAGCCCGAGGATGCGCACGGTCTCATGGTGCAGCTTCTCGACGATCGGCTGCGGCGTGCCGGCCGGCGCCATCAGGGCGAACCACGCGGTGGAATCGAAGCCTGCAAAACCGGCCTCGATCATGGTCGGCAGATCGGGGACCGAGCTTGAGCGGCGCGGCGAGCTCACCGCAAGGGCGCGCAGCTTGCCTTCGCGCACCAGCGGCAGGATCGCCGAGATATTGCCAAAGGCCATCGTGAGCCGCCCGGCGAGCAGGTCCGGCATCACGGCCGCGATGCCGCGATAGGGCACGTGCTGGATGTCGAGGCTTGCCATCGTCTTGAACAGCTCGCCCGCCAGATGCTGTGATGTCCCCACTCCGGCCGACCCATAGGTGAGTGCGCCCGGGTGTGCGCGCACGAATGCGACCAGCTCGCGCACGCTCGCGACCGGCACATTGGTCGGCACCGCCAGGATGTTCGGCGTGAAGCAGATCTGCGTAACCGGGGCCAAGTCCTTCACCGGATCGAACGGGAGCTTGTGATAGAGGCTCGGATTGGTGACGATGGTGGCGGAGGCCGCGAGCAGCAGCGTGTAGCCGTCGGGCGCTGCCTTGGCGACGCGGTCGGTCGCGAGATTGCCGGCCGCACCGGTCACGTTCTCGACCACCACCGGCTGACCCCACGTCTCGGTGAGCCGGTCGGCGAGCAACCGCGCCGAGATATCCGCCGGGCCGCCGGCCGCGAAGCCGACCAGAATGCGGATCGGCTTGTCGGGATAGGGTTGCGCCGTGGCGGCGCCAAGCGACAGCAGCAGCGCGGCGAGCACCCGCACGACCGTTCTCATCGCGCTATTCGCCCGCCTTGATGCCGGCGTCCTTGATCACCTTCGCCCACTTGGCGGTGTCGGTGCGGATGACGGCGGCGAATGCGTCGGGCGGATCGGTGACGACGTCGAGCCCGATGCGTCCGAAATTCGCGCGCATGTCGGGCTGCGACACGATCCTGACCGCCTCCTGATGGAGCCTGGTGATGATCGGCGCCGGGGTGCCGACTGGCGCCAAAATCCCGAACCAGGAGGTCACCTCGAAGTCGGCGACACCTTGCTCGCTCATGGTCGGAAACTCCGGCATGTTCGGCGAGCGCTTGAGCGAGGTGACGGCAAGGGCGCGCAGCTTGCCCTCGCGCACGATCGGCAGAATCGCGCCGGCGTTCTGGAACGTCATCGTGACCCGTCCGCCGATCACGTCGGTGAAATTCGCGCCGCGATAGGGAACGTGCACGATATCGATGCCGGCTTGGCTTTTCAGCACCTCGCAGGCGATGTGCTGCGGCGTGCCGGTACCCGGACTCGCGCAGGTGAGCTTTCCGGGTTGCGCCTTGGCGAGCGCAACCAGCTCGGCGAGCGACTTCGCCGGCACGTCATTGTTGACCGCCAGGATGCTCGGCATGACGAGGAGCCGCACGACCGGCGCGAGGTCCCGCAGCGGCTCGAAGGTCGGGCTGTTCTGCAGTGACGGATTGATGGTGAGCGCGCCGTTCGCGCCCCAATAAAGCGTGTAGCCGTCCGGCGCCGCTTTCGCGACACGTTCACCGCCGACGCTGCCGCCGGCGCCGGGAATGTTCTCCACCGTCACCGGCACGTTCCACGCTTCGCCGAGCTTCTGCGCGAACATGCGCGCGCTGATGTCGGTCGCGCTGCCGGGGGTGAATC
>JAXDNZ010000482.1:0-6338 GCA_034669185.1 Hyphomicrobiales bacterium | reverse complement strand
CTCACCGACGCGACCAACACCGACGTCGTCGACTGGAGCTATCCGCGCGCCAACGGACTGCAGGTGCGCAACACAGCCGCGGCCGACGGCGTGGTGATCGAGACGCTCGGCTTCTATCTGGTGCGCGTGCTCGGCGCCGCCGACCGCAACGGCTGGGTTCGCGTGGCCACGCCTGGCGGCAAGACCGGCTTTGTCGCGCCCGGCTCGCTCATCTCGCCCCTCGCCGACCGGCTCTGCTTCGGCAAGGACGCGAGCGGCTGGCGCATCATCGGCTATGTCGGTGCGGGCGACTGACGCGGAGCTTTTCCTCTATCTTCTCCGGATTTTCGCCCGAAGGCTGAAGCTCTTCCAAATTATCTTTTTAGAATTAATGTAATGCGAAGGTGATACACATTAGAACTATACTGATCCAAAACTGATAATACCTGCATGTATTCCAGTCTAGAAGCACACGAATACTTCGAAATCCGTTTGACCTCTAGTTTTACTACCGATACCCCAGTCTATGCCGGTTCGCCGCGGGGGGGGGCGAGGTTGCGCGGGGATCGAAGATGCGTGGAAGCAAAGTGGCGTCTGCACTGCTGTGGATCAGCTCTGCTGCGCTCGCCGTGGCGCTCCCGATCAGAGCGCAGGCTCAAACGCCAGGAGCGTCGCAGCTTCCGCCGGTGCAGATCGACGAGCCCGACCGCAAGCCGCGCCACCGACAGGCCGCGCCGCGCTCAAGAGGCCCAACCACCGCAATACGAACGCCACGGCGCAATCCAAATCCGACAGCGCAGGCCGCGCCGCAGCCGTCGGCGGCACGGGCCGACACGCAGGATGCACGCACCGGCACGGTCGGCATCTACACCAACAGCACGTCGGTTGCGACCAAGACGAACACGGCCCTGATCGACATTCCGCAATCGCTTACCGTGCTGACCAGGAGCTTCATCCAGGATCAGAGCTTCCAGAGCCTCACCGACGCCACGCGCTACGTGCCGGGCGTCGCCGTGCATCAGGGCGAAGGCAATCGCGACGAACTGGTCATCCGCGGCGTCGATTCCAGCGCGAACTTTTTCGTCAACGGATTTCGCGACGACGTCCAATGTTTCCGCGACCTCTACAACACGCAGAGCCTCGAGATCCTCAAAGGTCCGAGCGCGCTGATATTCGGACGCGGCGCCGGCGGCGGCGTCGTGAACCGCACCTTGAAGGAGGCGGACTGGAGCGAGGTGCGGCAGGTGACGCTGCAGACCGGTTCCTACCTCGATCGCCGTGTGGCGGCCGATCTGGCCCATGGCGTCAACCAAAACGTCGCGCTGCGCTTCAACGCCGTCTACGAGCAGAGCGACACGTTCCGCGACTTCGGCCACTTCGAGCGCTACGGCATCAATCCCACGCTGACGCTGAAGCCGAATGACGACACAAAAATCAGGCTCAGCTACGAACACTTCCACGACAAGCGGCTGGCCGACCGCGGCAATCCCTCCCAGGCCGTCAACGCCGTTGCGCCGGGCTCCACGCGCTTCAATCCGGCCTCGCCTTTCGTGTCGAATATCGCGACCCTCTTCGGCAACCCGAACTACAACGGGACCCGCGTCAACCTGCACAGCGTCATGGGCTCGGTCGAGCACGACTTCGGCAACGGCCTGAGCGTGAAGAATGCGACGATCTACGCGAGCTATCTCAGGGGCTATCGCAACGTCTATCCCGGAAACGGGACGCTTCTGGGCGCGGTCAATCCCGCCCAGACCGTGATGAACCTTGCGGCCTACGAGAACGCCACCAACCGCAACAATCTCTTCAACCAGACCGACTTCACCTACAAGACGATGACCGGGCCGGTACGGCACACCCTCACGTTCGGCACCGAATTCGGCCTCCAGGCGGGCTTCGCACAGCGCGACACGGGTTTCTTCCCGCAGGCCGGCGGCGCCAACACGATCACCGTCAACCCGTTCGCGCCGACCTTTTTCGGGCCGGTCGTCTTCAACCACATCGCGACCGACGCCAGCAGCCGGTCCCATCTCTATGTCCAGTCGGGATACGTCCAGGATCAGATCGAGCTGACCCGATGGCTGCAATTGATCGCGGGCGCGCGCTACGACCGTTTCGATTTCACCGCGCTGGACCAGAACACCAACATCACGCGTGCCCGCGTGGACGAGAAAATATCGCCGCGCGGCGCGGTCGTCGTAAAGCCGATGGAAAACCTCTCCATCTACGGCTCCTACAGCGTCTCATATCTGCCGGCCTCCGGGGACCAGTTCAGCGCACTGAGCCCGGCCACGCTCATTCTCGATCCGCAAAAGTTCGAGAACAAGGAAGTCGGCGTCAAATGGAACGTCAACCGGCGGCTCCTTTTCACGGCCGCCGTCTATGAGTTGATCCGCACCAACGTTCCGCTGCCGGACCCGGCGGGCTCGGGACTTTCCTTCCCCTCCGGGGCGCACAAGATTCGCGGTTTTGAGGCCAGCCTCAACGGCTATGTGACCGCCGATTGGCAATCCGCGTTCGGCTATGCCTACACCGATGCCCGCATCACGAGCGCCACCTCGCTCAGCCTGACCAACCCGATCCTGCCGGGCAACCGCGTGCAGCTCGTTCCCGCCAATCAGTTCTCGTGGTGGAACAAGTATCAGTTCAACCCGACGTGGGCCGCCGCCGTCGGCGTGATCTATTTCTCGGAGTCGTTCGCCGCATCCGACAACATCGTCCGGCTGCCCGGCTTCGTGCGCTTCGACGCGGCGGTCTACGCCCGGATCAACGAGACCTGGAAAGCGCAGCTCAATATCGAGAACGTCTTCGACACGCTCTACTGGGCGAGCGCCGACGGCAACAACAACCTCTCGCCGGGTCAGGGCCGGATGGTCCGGCTGACCGCGATCGCCAATTTCTGATGAACGTCTCGCAGCACGGTCGCTCGACCGTCGGCGCAGTCGGCGTTCGACACAGGGGTGGAGTCTGATGTTGTTCCGTCTCCGCGTCGCGTCCCTGCTCGCGCTTTGTCTCTTGATATCGCCGGCGCTCGCACAGGCCCCGGTGTCGCAGGCACAGCCGCAACTGCCACCGGTTGCCCTGCCGGGCGCGCAAATTGTCCCCGCACCGGCTGTCGCGCCGATCCCGCAGGCGCTGCCCGCCGCGGATGAAGCGCGGCCGCTGACCGCGAGCCGCGTGCCGCGAGAATTATCGCCGTGGTCGATGTTCATGTCGGCCGATATACTGGTGAAGGCCGTGATGGTCAGTCTCGCCTTCGCGTCGCTGGTCACCTGGACGATCTTCCTCGGCAAGACCCTGCAATTGTTCGTCGCGCGCCGCCGCGTGACGCGCGCGCTCGGCAGGATTGCCACGACGCGCACCCTCACCGAGGCGCAACTCGCGCTCGGTGCGGCGCGCAGCGTGGTCGGGTCGCTGCTTGCCGCCGCGATCGGCGAGCGCCGCCTGTCCGCGGACCTGGTGGTCGCGAGCGGCATCAAGGAGCGCGCCGAGTCGCGCTTCACCGAGATCATGCGCGCCGAACAGCGTGTCGCACGCATCGGAATGGGACTGCTGGCGACCATTGGCGCCACCGCGCCATTCGTCGGGCTGTTCGGCACCGTCTGGGGCATCATGAACAGCTTCGTCGGCATCTCGAAGGCGCAGACCACGAACCTGGCGGTCGTCGCGCCCGGCATCGCCGAAGCATTGCTTGCGACCGCGATCGGTCTGGTCGCCGCCATCCCGGCGGTGATTTTCTACAATCACTTCGCGCGCGGCGCCAAAAACTACCTCGACCTCGTCTCGCGCGCGGCGGGCGCGGTCGGACGGCTGCTCTCGCGCGATCTCGATCGCGAAGGCGGTGGCGTGCTGTCGCGCGCCGCCGAGTGAGCCATGGCCGCCTCGCTCAGCGACATTGACGACGAACTCGAGGAGGCGCACGAGATCAACGTGACGCCGTTCATCGACGTCATGCTGGTGCTGCTCATCGTCTTCATGATCGCGGCGCCGCTCTCGACCGTCGACCTGCCGGTCGATCTTCCCTCCTCGACCGCGACGCCGCAGAAGAAACCCGACAACCCGACCTATGTGACCATCAAGGCCGACCTGGCGGTCGCGATCGGCGAGACGCAGGTCAAGCGCGTCGACCTTGTGCGCACGCTCGACGCGGTGCCTGAGCAGGGCAAGGACCGCCGCATCTTCCTGCGCGCCGACCGCGCCGTGCCCTACGGCGAGTTGATGGACGTGCTGGAGCGCCTGCGCGCCGGCGGGTACCTAAAGGTGGCGCTGGTCACGCTCGAAGGCGTGCCCGAGGCGCGCGACGCGCCGAAGCCTGTACAATGACGCCAGATACCGAGCTCACCCGCCCGGTCCCGATGCGCCTGTGGGTGTTCGCCGGGCTCGGCGCGGTCGCGATCCATGCCGCCTGCGTGGCGCTCGCGGTCGCGCACCTGCGCGGTGACGACGAAGAGGCGCTGGGCGCGCCCGCGATCGAGATCGGCCTCGAGCTGATGGCGCCGCGCGCCGAGCCTTCCGATCTGCCGCCCGCCCCGGACTCCGACGCTTCGGCCGCCTCCCCGGCCCTGCCGGAGCAGAAAGCCGTCACCGAGCAGAGCGCACTCCCGAAGGAAACACCGGTCGAGACCGAAGACCCGGACCGCATCGTCACGACGAGCGACAACATCAAGCCGAAGAAAGATGAGCCGGTGGTCGCCGCCGTGACGACTGCGCCGTCCGAGCAGTCGATCGCCGCGGAGGCGACTGCGGCACCCAGCCTCGCCGCCGTGCCGCAAGCCACTCAGGCGGTCGCTCCGGCGCCCGGCACGGCTGAGAGCGCCGCGCGCATCCGCGCTTCCTGGCAGAAGGAACTCTCCGCCCACTTCGACCGCCACAAGCGTTATCCGGCCAACCGGGCCGGCAAGCCCGCCGAAATTGTGGTGAGCTTCGTGCTCGATCGTACCGGCCACATTCTCACGTCGAGCATCGTGCGAAGCTCCGGCGACACCTCGTTCGACCAGGCCGCGCTCGCCATGCTGCAGCGCTCCGACCCGGTGCCGGCGCCGCCTCCCCTGATCGCCGACGATGGGCTGGCCTTCACGCTGCCGGTCGTCTTCCGTGTCAAAGGGAAGAAGTAGGTTTATTCCCCAACCCGTTGCGGCGTTTCGCCGCCCGCCTCAAGCAAGCGTGATTTGAGTACCGCGCCGCGCTATCCGAGCATGGCGTTACCAAGCTGTTGAGAACGTCAGGGGGAGACACCATGCGCACTTTGCTTAGCGCCATATCGCTCGCGCTGCTGGCGAGCGTCGGGGCCGCAACGGCTCAGACGCCACCACCCATCGCCACCACCAAGGTCGAAGGCACCGAGAACGTCTACATCTTCCGCAACGGCGGACATCAGTCGATGTTCATCGTCACCAAGGATGGCGTGATCGCGACCGACCCGATCGCCTATGGCCGCCCGACCGGCGGGCAGAGCTATGTGGACGAGATCAAGAAGGTCACCGACAAGCCGATCAAGTACCTGATCTACAGCCATCACCATTATGACCACATCGCCGGCGGCAAGGCGTTCAAGGACGCGGGCGCGCGCATCATCGCGCACAAGAACGTCAAGGCGCATCTCGCCCCGCTGGGCGATCCCAACACCGTGCTGCCCGATGAGTCGTTCGACGGCAAGAAGACGATCACGCTCGGCGGAACCACGCTCGAGCTGATCTATCTCGGCGCCAACCACTCCGACAGCAACATCGTGATGCGGCTGCCGAAGGAGAAGATCATCTTCGTGGTCGACACCATCCCGGTCGGCACGTTCCCGGGACGCGGCATGATCGACTTCTTCCCGATGGAGACCGAGGCGTGGATCAAGAAGGTCATCGCGCTCGACTGGGACCGCATGATCCCCGGCCATCCGGGCCAGCCCGGCGGCCGCCTCGGCACCAAGGAGGATGCCAAGAACGTGCTTGAGCTCTATGCGACCGCGTCCGCCGAGATCAAGAAGCTCGGGCAGGACGGCAAGTGCTGGGACACGGTGGAGAAGGAATACAAGATGCCGAAATACGCCACCCTGCCCGGCTACGAGGCCGGGCTGCCGATGGTGGCGCGGCGCTATTGCGCGCTCTGGGGCCGCGGGACTTGATGTCGCTTGTCCCGGGCGCTGCGCAGCATGAGCGTAGCGAAATGATGCGCTGCAGTCCCGGGATCCCGGTTTTTATTTCAAGCAATTGACCGGGGTCCCGCATCAGCGAAGCAGCGCTAGCGCGCTGCGTCGCGTGCGGGACAGGGCCTACCGCGCCGCCGCCGCGACCGACGCCGCGGTCTGGCCGAACAGGATGGCGCGCTCCTCCGCGGTGCGGATGCCGCCCGCGTTCGGATTGATCTCC
>JAXDNZ010000481.1:0-3020 GCA_034669185.1 Hyphomicrobiales bacterium | reverse complement strand
TCCCCCGCAGGGGGAGGGTGGTCGGCGAAGCCGACCGGGTGGGGAAATTAGAATTTTCTCCGACGTAGTGCGAAGTGTCGCGGTGGACAACCCCACCCGTCTGCTCGCTGCGCTCGCAGCCACCCTCCCCGCTACGCGGGGAGGGATAGGCACTACTCCCCCATCTTGATGTTCGCGTCCTTGATCACCTTGGCCCAGCGCGCCACTTCCTCGCCGACGAACGCGCGGAACTCGTCCGGCGTGTTGCCGACCGCCACGATGCCCTGTTCGGCGAGCTTCTCCTTCATCGCAGGATCGGCCAGCGCCTTGCGCGCCTCGGCGGAGACGCGATCGACGATCTCCTTCGGCGTGCCGGCCGGCGCGATGATGCCGGCCCAGGTGCCGGAGACGAAATCCGGCACACCCTGCTCCGCCATCGTGGGCACGTCCGCGGCGGCCGGGATGCGCTCCTTCGCGGTCACCACCAGCGCCTTGACGTTGCCCGAACGCACCTGCGGCATCAGCGGGCCGACCACGTCGAACATCACGTTGATGCGGCCGCCGACCGTGTCCTGCAGCGCGCCGGCCGTGCCTTTGTAGGGAATATGCTGCATGTCGATGCCGGTGCGCGTCTTGAACATCTCCATGGTGAGATGCGCGGCGGCGCCGACGCCGCTGGAGGCAAAATTCAATTCGCCGGGCTTGGCCTTCGCGAGCGCGATCAGCTCCTTCATGTTGTTGGCCGGCAGCGAGGGATGCGCGATCATGATCAGCGGCGCGACGCTCATCAGCGACACGTAGGTGAAGTCCTTCATCGTGTCGTAGGGCAGTTTTGGATTGAGCGTTGCGTTCACCGAGTGCGCCGCGATCACGGTGCCGAAGGTGTAGCCGTCGGCCGCGGCCTTGGCGACGACATCGGTGCCGATGATGGCGTTGGCACCGGGCTTGTTCTCAAAGACGATCGTTACGCCGAGCGCGTCGGCGACCTTCTGTCCGACGAGGCGCGCCATCAGGTCGGTGTAGCCGCCGGGCGTGTACGGCACGATCATGCGGATCGGCTTGTTCGGCCAGTTTTGCGCGAAGGCGGTTCCCGAGAGGGCGAGCGCGAAGACGAGCGCGGCAAGACCGCGGCGGATGATTGTCATGAATGTCTCCCCGATTATTCGGGGAAGGATTTAGCGCGCTTTTGGGAGATTACAAAACGGCGCGCCGCTGCGCAGAATGGCGCGCGTGGCCATCCTTCGAGACGCGTCGCTGCGCGACGCTCCTCAGGATGAGGACTGAGGATGCGGCAGCGCGCGTAACAACTCCGGCCTCATCCTGAGGTGCGAGCCATAGCGCGTCGCAGACGCGCGTAACCGCGCTTATGGCGAGCCATCGAAGGATGGCCACGCGTGACGCCGTTACTGAATGATCTCTTTGCGCTCGTAATTGATGACGAACATCGTCTGGTCGAGCTTGCGGCCGGCTTCCAGGTTGGAGAGCGCCACCGTGGTGTCGTAGCCCTGCGGGTCGGTCACCGTCCACTGCTTGAGCTGCGTATCCTTGGCGTTGAACATCAGCATCACGCGATGCGTGCCGCCGAGCGTCTGCTTCTCTTCGATCATCACGCTCACGAACATGTCGTCCGCGCTGATCGCGATGACGTTGCTGTCGCGCAGGAGGTCGATGCGGTCGGCGAGCAAAAAGCGCAGCGGCGTCTGCGACAGCGGATAGAGATCCTGCGTGCCGAGCTTGCGGTCGCGCACGACCACCGACGAGCCGTCGGCGACGAGCTCGATCGGGCTCGGCGGATTGTATTCGAAGCGCACGCGGCCGGGCTTTTGCAGATAGAACTTGCCCTCGACCTTGCGCCCGTCGGGGCCGACCTGGACGAAGTCGCCGATCAGCGTCTGCAGGCTCATCAGGTACATGTTGACGCGCTCCACCAGCGCGCGCTGCCTGGCGTCGAACGCCGTCGTCTCGTTCGGCTTGCCGAAGCCGGGGATCTTGAACGGGAAGATCGAGCCGCTCGGCGGCGTGTTCTGCGACAGCTGAGCCGGCGCACCCGGACGCACCGACGGAACCGACGACGGCGGCGGCGGCACGCTGCCGATCTTGGGCTGCGGCGCGGGCGTCGGCAGCGGGATCGGCTCGGCGGACGCCGGAAGCGCGGCCACCGCCATCAGGCAGAGGCCTAACGCAACGGCCGTCGACAATGTCCGCATGCGGTTCTCCGCGCTCAGGCCGCTTCTGCTAATGGCACGCTGTGGCGATTTCGCGACCCGGCGCTGCTGTTCAATACCGGTCATTATGTTCCTCGCCAACAAGGATTTCGCGTTTTCCGGCATGGTTTGCAGCGCCGACGACGCCTTCCAGCTCCATCTTCTCCATCAGCGAGGCGGCGCGATTGTAGCCGATCTGCAGCCGCCGCTGGATGTAGCTGGTGGAGGCCTTGCGGTCGCGCAGCACGATCCCGACCGCCTGCTGGTAGAGGTCGTTGGTGCCGCCCATCTCGCTCTGGTCGAACACGGCGCCGTCCTCGCCCTCCTCGGGCTCGTCGCTGACGGTGACCGCTTCGAGGTATTGCGGCGTGCCCTGCGACTTGAGATGGCGCACGACCTTCTCGACTTCCTCGTCGGACACGAACGGCCCGTGCACGCGGCTGATGCGCCCGCCGCCCGCCATGTAGAGCATGTCGCCCTGGCCGAGCAGCTGTTCGGCGCCCATTTCGCCCAAAATGGTGCGGCTGTCGATCTTGGAGGTGACCTGGAACGAGATGCGGGTCGGGAAATTCGCCTTGATGGTGCCAGTGATGACGTCGACCGAAGGGCGTTGCGTCGCGAGGATCACGTGGATGCCAGCCGCGCGTGCCATCTGGGCGAGACGCTGGACCGCGCCCTCGATGTCCTTGCCGGCGACCATCATCAGGTCCGCCATTTCGTCGACGATCACCACGATGTAGGGGATGACCTCGAGCTCGAGGTCTTCCTTCTCGTAGATCGCCTCGCCGCTCTCCTTATCGTAACCGGTGTGCACGGTGCGCGAGAGCAGCTCGCCCT
>JAXDNZ010000480.1:0-4475 GCA_034669185.1 Hyphomicrobiales bacterium | reverse complement strand
TCACTTATCCCTTAGCGCCTCGATCAGCACCAGCAGCGCGTTCTTGGTCGACCGGGACGAGATTCCCGCATAGGCGCGCACCACGCGGACCGCGCCGCGCGCCTGCAGGTAGGCAAAGGCCTCGTCGCGCGTGTCGGGCTTCTTGGCGCGGCCGCTGGGGACGCCATAAAAGACCGTGACCGGCACGCCGAGGAGGCCGGCGATCCTCTGCAGGCGGCCGGCGGACACGCGGTTGGCCCCGCTCTCGTACTTCTGGAGCTGCTGGAAGCTCAGACCGATCCCGTCCGCCAGGCCCGACTGCGACAGCCCGCGCTCAAGGCGCAACGTGCGGATCTTGCGCCCGATTTCGATGTCCTCGACGCCTGCGCGGCGCTGTCTGATTCCGTCTTCCCTTGATTTTGTCAGGTCTTGCCCCTGGTCACGGAATATATTGCGGCGCACAAAGCGACATCCCGCCGGTCCAACATCGAAAATCTGTGCATTTGCCGGATTCTGCGGACAAAACGGTCGTCGGCAGGTAGCATACCCCCATGCTACGCGCGGGGATGGCAAAATTAACGCAGCGGGTTGCTGCAAAAACGGAGCACCCCGTCGGGGCGGCCCTGCTCGAGCGCATTTCATGGGACGATCTGCGCGACTTCGTCGTGGTCGCGCGCACACTCAGCTTCCGCAAGGCGGCGACGGCTCTGCGCACCAGCTCATCGACGATCGTGCGGCGCATGGAGCGCCTCGAGGGGGCGTTGCGGTTTCGCCTGTTCGATCGGCTGCCCAACGGCCTCGGACTGACCGCCGAGGGCCGCTCCGTCTATGCGACCGCCCAGGAGATGGAGCGCGCAAGCCACACGCTGCGTGCCCATCTCGACCAGGATCTGACGACCCGCGGGACGGTACGCTGCTCGATCACCGAAGGATTGGGCACGCTGTGGGTGCTGCCGCATCTCGCCCAGTACAACCGCGCGCATCCTTCCACGATCGTCGAGCTGCGTTGCTCGATGGACGTCGCGGACGTGATGCACATGGAGGCCGACGTCGCCATCCAGTTGACCAAGCCCGATCGCGCCGACGTCAAGGCAGCGCGGCTCGGGCGCATGCACATCTACCCTTTCGCCGCGAAGAGCTACGCCGATATCTACGGACTTCCCGCCAATCTCGAAGAGGTCAGACGTCATCGCTTCATCGATCAGCGTGCGCCGCAGATCGACGAAAATGCCGCGCCGCGCATCCTCAACATGCCGAGCATCGAAGGCATCCTCGCGCTGCGCACCAATTCCAGCACCGCCCACTTCCATGCGATCGAGCTCGGGCTGGGGATCGGCGCACTTCCGACCTATGCGGTCGCGTTCGCGCCTGAGCTGGTTCCCGTCGACTGCGGCGTCCAGTACCAGGTCGACGTGTGGATCACCTATCACCCGGATGCCCGCAGCATCCGCCGCGTTTCGTCCTTCATCGATTGGCTGCGCACGCTGTTCGATTCCAACCGCTATCCGTGGTTCAGCGACGAGTTCATCCATCCGCGCGAGCTCGCCAAGCTTCATGCGCAGGCGCCCAGGAACGCCGCGTTTCTGCTCCCGGCGGGAATGCGCGCCGCGACGACGGAGTTTGGACCTTAGGGTCGCGCGTTTCTCTGGACGAAAAAACTCGTCCGCGACGGCAATGTGGCCCGGCACAGCCTGAAATCTTTCCGTGCGCAAAGTTACATTCACGGTAGTCGTTCTGCATCCGACAACCCAAAATCGATGCGCCGGTTATGAGCGTTCGGGTTGTGGCGGACATCACGATGACATCGAAGACCAAGAGCACCAATGCGCACGACATCGAAGTGGGGATACGCATCCGCGCCCGCCGCATGGCCAAGGGCATGTCGCAGACCGAGCTTGGCGCGATGCTCGGGGTGACGTTTCAGCAGGTTCAGAAATACGAGAAGGGCATCAACCGGGTCGGCGCCGGTCGGCTCGTGCGCGTGGCCGAGGCGCTCGACGTTCCGATCTCGTTCTTCTTCGGCACGACCGACAAAGGCGCGGACGACACGCGCGCGATCCTGGGCTTTCTGGATACGTCGTATTCGCTGCGCCTGTTGCGCGCGTTCTCGCGTATCCCGCAGGCACAGGTGCAACGCGCGATGGTCGAACTGGTCGAGAGCATCGCGCCCGAGGCCTGAGGCGCATTCGATTTCAGGGGTTGGTAACCCTAACGGCGTAGGTTCTCCCGATCGCGGGCTTTCCGCGTCTCGGGGCATGCGGTGGACGCTACGCGCAAGATCGCCATTCTGCTGCTGCTTGCCGCCGTGCCGGCCGCCGCACAGACCCTCGGCTTTTCGTTGACGCCTTCGGCCCGCGACGTCTGCCTGTCGATCGGCGCCGCGACCTATCGCGTGTCCGCCAACGCCGCCAAGCCCGACTACACCGTCAGAATCGGTGCGAACGAGCTTATGCCGGACGTGCGCGTGCAGCTCGCGGCCGCCCCCGATGAAGCGGACTTCGTGCTGGTCGATGACGGCGAAACGACGCGTTGCGATACGCGCCTAAGCTCGGCCACGAAGACCGTCAGGGTCAGTGCCGACGCGCCGGCACCGGACCTGGTCGTCGGTCTGGCGCCGGCCGATACCGCGGACTTGCGCGTCTACGTCCGTTCGCAGCGGCTCTCTGCCGAAGCCGCCGCGGCCTTGTTCGCGGCGGCACGCCGCCTGCCGGCCCACGCCGTCGCCGGGCGGTGAGTCCGCGCGTTTTTCAGCGACCGCATTAGCGCACCGTCAACCTTACGCGGGCGAATTCCTGGCCGTTTTCAACGCGTGAAGGGAATCGCAAGACTCCATGGCCAAGCTCGGCGGCAGAACCCGAAAGCGGGCAGGCGTCGAGCATGCGGACGACATCGAGCACGGACGACGTGCGCGCGCGGGCCCTCTTCGGCCATCGCGCGCTGGCGCTTGCCGCGCGCGCCGCGGTCGTCGTCATCGCGTTCTATTTGACGCTGCCGCTCGTCTGGTCCGAAGGAAACCCGTTCCGTTACGACGCCGCGGTGTCGGCGACCATCGCCGGCGCGCTGATCGTCGCAGCCTGCGGCGCGCTTGCGCTGCTGGCGAGCCGCAACCGCGCGCTCGGCGCCCAGCTCACGCGGCTGGAGGAGCGCCTCGAAGAGCTCGGCGATCGCAACTGGGAGCTCAAGGAAGCCGCCGAACGCAATCGCGGCATCCTCGAAGCGCTCGGCGACGTGATCGTGCGCCGCGACCATGATGGCCGCATCATCTATGCCAATGACGCGTTCTGCCGCCTCGCCGAACGACCCTTCGATGCGCTCGTCGGCACGGCGCTGTCCTTGCGGATCGTCACGCAGGGGCCGATCACGTTGCTGGCGGACGGCACGCGCATCCACGACCAGGAGATGGAAGGCGCACGCTGGATCGCCTGGCGTGACGTCGAAATCCGCGACCTCTCGGGCCGCAGCGAGGTACTCAGCGTCGGCCGCGACGTGACCGATCGAACGCAGGCCGAGCAGGCGCTCGGCCAGGCGCGCGACCAGGCCGAAGCCGCCAACCGCGCCAAAGGCCGCTTCCTCGCGATGGTCAGCCATGAGATCCGCACGCCGCTCAACGGCATCCTCGGCATGGCCGACCTGCTGCTCGACACGCCGCTGCAACCCGAGCAGACCACCTACGCCAAGGCGGTGCGCACCTCCGGCGAGACGCTGCTGTCGCTGATCGAGGAGATTCTCGACCTCTCCAAGATCGAGGCCGGCAAGCTTGATCTCGAGGCAAAACCGTTCGCGCTCGGCGCGCTGGTCGAGGAGACCGTCGAGCTGCTCTCGCCCCGCGCGCAGGCGAAGGGCCTCGATATCGGATCGTATATCGACGAGAGGCTCGGACAACGCGTGATCGGCGACGCGGCACGGCTGCGCCAGGTGCTGCTCAATCTCGCCGGCAACGCGATCAAATTCACCGAAGCCGGCGGCGTGTCGGTGGTGGTCGAGCCGGGGAGCGCGTCCAACGAGATCCGCTTCCTGGTGCGCGACACCGGCATCGGGATCGCGCCGGACGCGCAGGCGCGCATCTTCGACGAGTTCGAACAGGCCGACGGCGGCGCGACGCGCAGGTTCGGCGGCACGGGCCTCGGGCTTGCGATCTCGCGCCGCATCGTCGAGCGCATGGGCGGCTGCATCGCGCTCGACAGTATGCCGGGCCACGGATCGACATTCGGATTCACGGTCACGCTGCCGCCCGCCGCCGGCGATGGCGGTGTGCCGCTCATGGCGCCAAACCTGTCGGGCCAGGCCATCCTGATCGTCGCGCGCTCGGCGAGCGAGGCAGCGCTGGTTGCGCGCCGGCTGGAGCAATGGGGTGCGACGACGTCGCTGGTTTCCGAACCGGCGGCCGCAAGCGCACTGCTGGCGGCGCGCCGCTGGGACGCGATCCTGGCCGATCGCGCCTTCGGCGCCGAACTCGCGCGCGAGGCCGCAAGCGTGCCGCGCCGCATCGTGCTGGT
>JAXDNZ010000479.1:0-2532 GCA_034669185.1 Hyphomicrobiales bacterium | reverse complement strand
GCCCGGCGCGTTCCACGCGCTGATGGCGCGGCGCCACATGGAGCTTTACGGCACGACGGCGGATCATCTCGGCACCGTTTCGAAGACGTTCCGCGATCATGCCGCGCTCAATCCGTCAGCCGTGATGCGCATCCCCTTCACGCTCGCCGACTATCACGCATCGCGCTACATCTGCGAGCCGCTGCATCTCCTCGACTATTGCCTGATCAATGACGGCGGAGTCGCGCTCATCCTTACGACGCGCGAGCGCGCACGCGACCTCAAGGCGCCGCCGGTCTATGTGCGCGGCTACGGGATGGCGACGACGCTCGCGGGCTCGACCTTTCCGCCCGACGATTTCTGGCGCGACTCGCTGCGCAAGGCATCGGCGAAAAGCTTCGAGATGGCCGGCGTCACGCCCGCCGACATCTCGACGCTGATGATCTACGACAACTTTACGCCGACGGTGCTGTTCTCGCTCGAAGGCTGCGGCTATTGCGGCGAGGGCGAGAGCGGGCCGTTCGTTGCCGAAGGTCACCTCGCGCTCGGCGGCCGCTATCCGACGAATACATCGGGCGGACACCTCTCCGAATCCTACATGCAGGGCTGGGCGCTCAACCTCGAGGCCGTTCTGAAGGTCCGCGGCCAATGCGGCGAACGGCAGGTGATGAACTGCGCGCACGCGCATTACGTGGCGGCCGCGCCGGTCGTCACCTCCATCATCTACGGAAAGGAGCCGTCATGAGGCCCCTTCCCGCAACCGATGGCGCCGACAAGCCATTCTGGCAGGCATTGCGCCGGCGCGAGGTGCAGGTGCAGCGCTGCGGCAGTTGCGGCGCGCACCGCTTTCCGGCGACGCGCTATTGCGCGCAGTGCCGCTCCGACCGGAGCGAATGGGTCGCGGTCGCGCCGGCTGGTATCCTCGAGAGCTGGTGCGTATTCCACCGGCCGTATTTCGAGGGGCTGCCCGTGCCTTACACGGTGATCCAGGTGCGTCTCGATTGCGGCATACGGTTGTTCGCCAATCCGTCGGGCGTCGAGAACGGCGCGCTGCGCATCGGCATGCCGGTCACGGCCGTGTTCGAGGACGTCACGGACGATGTGACGCTGCTGATGTTCAAGCCGAAGGATTTGCCATGAAGGCGATGGTGGTGCGGGCGCCGGGCGGCACCGACGTTCTCAAGATGGAGAGGATCGCCGATCCGACGCCTGGGCCGAAGGATGTCGTGATCAGGATCGACGCCTGCGGCGTTTGCTTCCACGACATCGTGACGCGCAATGGCACGCTGAAATCCGGCGTGCAGATGCCCTGCATCCTCGGCCACGAAATATCCGGCACGGTCGTCGATGCCGGTCGCGACGTGCGCGGATTCCGCAAGGGCGACCGCGTCGCGACAGTGCAGCGCTATCACATCTGCGGCTCCTGCCGGCATTGCCGCATGGGACGCGAGACACTGTGCCCGGAGCGCAAGTTCACCGGCGACGCCGGCATGGTCGGGGGCTATGCCGAATACGTCGCCATCGAGGACGACAACGTCGCGCTGGTGCCTGACGGCGTGCCGCTGCAGGACGCATCGATCGTCGCCTGCACGGTCGGCACCATCCTCAACGCGATGCGGGAAGTCGGCAAGCTCGCGGCCGGCGAGAGTGCGCTCGTCACCGGTTCGGGCGGTGGGCTCGGCATGCACGCGGTGCAGCTCGCGCGGCTCGCCGGCGCGTACGTGATCGCGCAGACGACTTCACCCGAAAAGGCCGAACAGATCCGCGCGCTCGGCGCCCACGAGGTCATCGTGCATGCGCGCGGCGAGGATTTCTCGCCCGCCGTGAAAAAGCTGACGGGCGGAAACGGCGCCAACGTCGCCATCGACAATGTCGGCAGCCAGTTGTTCGATTCCATCCGCCGCAGCATGGGCATCGGCGGACGCTGGATCATGATCGGACAGCTCACCGGACAGTTCGTGCCGTTCAACCCGGCGCAGCTGTTCTTGAAAAACGTCTCGATGCTGAGCGCGACGTCTACGACGCGCCGCCAGCTGGAGGATTGTCTCGCGCTCGTCGCGCGCGGCGCGATCAAGCCGATCGTCGCGATGGCGCTGCCGCTCGAGGAGGCCGCAAAGGCGCATGAACTGGTGGAGGCCGGCAAGGCGGCCGGCCGCATCGTGCTGCGGCCGAACGGTTAAGGCATGAAGGTCGACGCCGCCATCGCCGGGATCGGAACGAGCCAGTTCGGACGCGCACTGCCCGACAGCCAACTGCGCCTCGCCTACGCGGCGTTCAAGGAGGCGCTCGCCGACGCAGGACTCGAGCGCTCGGACGTCGACGGGCTATCGATCCATCTCGGTGCGCCGCTCGGCATCGATTACGATCGCGTCGCTGAAGCCTTCGGGCTCGATATCCGCTACGTGAACCAGTCGTGGCTCCATGGTCGCTTCGTCACCAACGCGTTGCAGCACGCCGCGCTCGCCGTCTCGGCTGGCCTCGCCGACGTGGTCGCGTGCGTGACCGCGGTGAGCTTCACGCGCGAGCGCGGGTTCCTCGGCGGGCCGGGCGATG
>JAXDNZ010000478.1:0-2824 GCA_034669185.1 Hyphomicrobiales bacterium | reverse complement strand
GACCGGCTCGCCGTTACGCAGGATCAGTTCCCCGCCATGCGCGATCGGCGTGTCGCCCGTGTGCGCGACGAAACTCAGCAGCCGGCGCATGGGCGGTTTTGCTTTCGCGGCGAGCAGCGCATCGCGGCCGATGAAGTCGCCTTTGTCGAGTTTCACCGCAAAGCTCAGGCCCGCCTCGTAGGGATTGTAGTCCGGCGTCAACTCGCGGCCCCAGGCGCGATAGCCTTTTTCCAGCCGCAGCGACTCGATCGCGTAATAGCCGGCGTTGCGAACATCGAGATCGCGCCCAGCCTCCATCAGCGAGTCGTAGACGCCGCCGGCGTACTCGGTCGGGACGTAAAGCTCCCAGCCAAGCTCGCCCACATAGGTGCGGCGCGCGGCGCGCACCAGCGCACGGCCAATCCCCATCTCGCGCATCGCGCCGAATGGAAATGCGCCGTCATCGAGCCGCGCCCTGGTGACGCGCGCCAGCAGCTCGCGCGCGCGGGGTCCCATCACGGCGATCACCGCGTAATGCGCGGTCATGTCCGTCAGGGTGGCCTGCGATCCCGCCATGTTGCGCCGGATCCAGTCGGCGTCGCGCGTCGCCTGCCCGGTTCCGGTGACCAGCAGGAACCGCTGCGGCGCGATTCGCGCCACGGTAAGATCGCTCTCGTAGGTGCCGCGCGCGTTGAGCATCCCGGTGTAGACCGTGGAGCCGACCGGCACCGCGACGTCGTTCGCGCACAGGTGCTGCAGCACTGCCTCGGCGTCGCGACCCTCGATGAAAAATTTCGCGAAGGAGCTCAGATCGCCGATCGTCACCGCCTCACGCGTCGCCTGATGCTCGGCCGCCGCGTAGGAAAACCAGTTCTGCCGGCCCCAGGAATAGTCGAGCCGCGCTTCCTCCGCGCTCGGCGCAAAGAAGTTCGGCCGCTCCCAACCCAACTTCGCGCCGAACAGCGCGTGTTGCGCCTTGAGCCGGTCGTACAAGGGCGACTGCCGCTGCGGCCGCGCGGAGAGGAGTTCGCGGTTCGGCCAAGGCATCATGTAGTGGAGGCCGAGCACCTCGCTGACGCGCTCCTTCAGAAAGCGCTGGTCATCGTGCACGCGCGCGAAGCGGCGAATATCGACCGGCCAGAGGTCGAGCGTCGGCTCGCCTTGCACGATCCATTCGGCGAGCGCACGGCCGGCGCCACCCGCGGACGCGATTCCGATCGAATTGAAGCCGGCCGCGACGAAAAAGTTCTTCACCTCGGGCGCTTCGCCCATGATGAAATTATTGTCGGGCGTGAAGCTCTCCGGCCCGTTCATGAACGTCTTGATCTCGGCCTTCTCCAGCGCAGGCAGACGGATCAGCGCGTTCTCCATCAGGACCTGGAACTGGTCCCAGTCGTCGGGCAGCATGCCGAACTCGAAGTTCTCCGGGATGCCGTCCATCGCCCACGGCTTGGCCACCGGCTCGAAGCCTCCGACGAGCAGTCCGCCGACTTCTTCCTTCACGTAGATGTAGCCGTCGGGATCACGCAGCACCGGCAGGTCCGGATGCACGCCGTCGATGCGGCCGGTCACTATGTACATGTGCTCGGCCGAATGCAGCGGCACGTTCACGCCGGCAAGGCGGCCGACCTGCCGGCCCCACTGCCCGGCGCAGTTCACCACGACCTCGGCCTGGATATTCCCGCGCGAGGTCGCGACTCCCGTCACGACGCCCTCTTTCTGATGGATCGCGGTCACACGCGTGCGCTCGACAATGCGTGCGCCATTCATGCGCGCGCCTTTCGCCAGCGCCTGGGTCACGTCCGCAGGATTGACCTTCGCGTCCTCAGGGAGCCACAGCGCGGCGAGCAGATCGTCGGTACGCATGATCGGATACTTCGCGGCCGCCAGCTTCACCGGCATCATCTCGCAGGCGACGCCCTGCGCCTTCGCGGCCGCGGCGATGCGCTTGAACAGCGTCACGCGCTCCGGCGTGCGCGCGACCAGCACTGAGCCGCATTGTTTCCAGCCGGTCGCCTGCCCGGTCTCGGCCTCGAGCTTCTGATAAAGCGAGGCCGAGTACTGAACGAGGCGCGTCATGTTCTGATGGGCGCGCAGTTGCCCGACGAGGCCCGCGGCATGCCAGGTCGTACCGCAGGTGAGCTGCCCTTGCTCGAGCAGCACCACGTCGCGCCAGCCGAACTTCACCAGGTGGTATGCGACCGAACAGCCGATCACGCCGCCGCCGATGACGACAACGCGCGCGCTGTCGGGGATTTCGTTCGCCATGTGGATGGCTATAGCGCCAACCGATTAAGCGTGACAACAAAATATCACAAATTGCCAAATTCTACTTGGCTTGGATGATCTCCAGCCCGAGGCTTGTCCACGCCGCCGCGAGCCCGCGATCCGGCATCTGATCCACGATCACGCCGGCGCACTTATCCATGTGGGGGACGCGGAAGGGCGTCCGACGCGTGAATTTCGTATGATCCGCCAGCAGATAGGCGCGACCGGTAAGGATCATGCGCCCGCGCGTGTCGGCGGCGATGACCGTGTAGTCGGTCAGCCCGCCGTCTTCCGCGAAACCGCCCACACCGATGAAGGCGATGTCTGGCCGCACGGCGTCCATTGCGGCGACGGCGCCGAGCCCGAAGGATGCCTCGTCGTTGTTGTCGACCTCGCCGCCCAACATGAACACCCGATTGCCCTGTACGCGGCACAGGGTCAGCGCATGATTCAGCGAGTTGGTGCAAATCGTGAGACCCGGCCGGCCGACCAATTCAAGTGCAAGCGCCGCGCTTGTGGTGCCGGAATCGATCAGCACCGTCGACTCGTTCTCCACCATGCGGGCGGCCGTGCGCGC
>JAXDNZ010000477.1:0-3600 GCA_034669185.1 Hyphomicrobiales bacterium | reverse complement strand
CGCCAACCGGCTCCTCGCATCCCGCGTTACCGCCATCGCGACCACATTTGTGGGCGTGCTCGACGGCTCGCCTGCGCTTGCCGCCAAGGCGACGCGCACCGGCAATCCGCTGCGCCCGGCAGTGCACGTGGCGGCGGCGGAGCCGTTTGCGGCGCCGGAGCCGGATGGACTGCTGCGCCTGCTCGTGTTCGGCGGCAGTCAGGGCGCACGCGTGATGGCCGACATCGTGCCCGGCGCGATCGAGCGGCTTGGACCCGAACTGCGGGCGCGCCTCGTCATCACGCAGCAGGCCCGGCCGGAGGATCGCGACCGCGTCGCCGGGCCTTATGCGCGCCTGGGCGTCGCGCACGAGGTCGCGCCGTTTTTTGCCGACCTGCCGGCGCGCATCGCGGCGTCGCATTTGATCGTCTCGCGCTCGGGCGCCTCCACCGTCGCGGAGCTCGGTGCGATCGGTCGGCCCGCGATCCTCGTGCCGTTGCCGCATGCGCTCGATCAGGATCAGCTTGCCAACGCGAACGCGCTCGCCGTAGCGGGCGGCGCGATGGTGCTCGGGCAAAGCGACTTTACGCCGGAACGTCTCGCCGCCGAAATCGCCGTGCTCGCGGCCGCGCCCGGAAGGCTTGCCGCGATGGCGGCCGGAGCCAAATCGGCCGGCGTTCTTGATGCGGCGGACCGTCTGGCCGATCTGGTGTTGCGCGTGGCGAATGTGATACCGGCAGGCCGCTGATTTCTCGCGAGGACGTCCATGAAACTGCCGCTCGCTCTCGGCCCGATCCACTTCGTCGGCATCGGCGGCATCGGCATGAGCGGCGTCGCCGAGCTCTTGGTCAATCTCGGCTACAAGGTGCAGGGCTCCGACACCGCCGAGACCGGCAACGTGAAGCGGCTGCGCGGCAAGGGCGTGAAGATCTTCGACGGCCAGGATCCCGCCAACATCGAAGGCGTTGCGGTCGTGGTCGTCTCCTCGGCGATCAAGGGCGAGAACGTCGAGGTGGTTGCGGCGCGGGCGCGGCGCATCCCGGTCGTGCGGCGCGCCGAGATGCTCGCCGAGCTGATGCGCTTGAAGCAATGCGTCGCGATTGCCGGCACGCACGGCAAGACCACCACCACCACCATGGTGGCGGCGCTGCTCGAGGCCGGTGGCCTCGACCCGACCGTGATCAACGGCGGCATCATCAACGCCTATGGCACCAATGCGCGGCTGGGTGCCGGCGACTGGATGGTGGTGGAGGCGGACGAATCCGACGGCACGTTTTTGAAGCTGCCGGCCGACGTCGTGATCGTCACCAATGTCGATCCGGAGCACCTCGATTATTTCAAAACCTTCGAGCGGGTCGAGGCGGCGTTCGAGGAATTCGTCGCCAACGTGCCGTTCTACGGCTTTGCCGTGATGTGCACCGATCATCCGGTGGTGCAGACGCTGGTCGGCCGCATTACCGACCGGCGCGTCATCACCTATGGCGAGAATCCGCAGGCCGAGGCGCGCTTGGTCGATCTCGCGCCCGCCGACGGCGGTTCGCGCTTCACTGTCGCGTTCCGCGACCGGCCGGGCCATGAGGCGCATACGATTGCGGGTCTGACGCTGCCGATGCCGGGCCGTCACAACGCACTCAACGCCACGTCCGCGATCGCGGTCGCGCGCGAACTGGGGCTCACCGACGATCAGATCCGCAAAGGGCTCGCGGGCTTCACCGGTGTGCGGCGGCGCTTCACGCGCACCGGCGAGTGGAATGGCGTCATCGTGTTCGACGACTACGGGCACCACCCGGTGGAGATCGCGGCTGCGCTGAAGGCGGCGCGCGAGTCGACCCGCGGCCAGGTCATCGCCGTGATGCAGCCGCATCGCTACACGCGGCTCTCCACGCTGTTCGATCAATTCTGCACCTGCTTCAACGACGCCGATGCCGTGATTGTCGCCCATGTCTATCCGGCCGGCGAAGCGCCGATCAAAGGCGCCGATCGCGACTCCCTCGTCGCGGCAATGCGCGCGCGCGGGCATCGCAACGTGCTCGCGCTCGAGGATTCCCAGGAGCTCGCTAGCCTGATCAAGGGCCTCGCGAAGCCGGGCGATTATGTCGTGTTGCTCGGCGCCGGCCACATCACGCAATGGGCCTACGCGCTGCCGAACGAATTGGCGGCGACCGGCAGGAGCTGATGGACGACATCGTCCCCTCGCTCAAAGCAAAACTGCCGCAACTTCGCGGGCGGCTGCTGGCGAATGAGCCGCTCGCGCCTCTGACCTGGTTTCGTGTCGGCGGGCCGGCGCAGGCGCTGTTCATGCCGGACGACGAGGCGGATCTCGCGTATGCGCTCGCGAACCTGCCGCGCGCGATTCCCATCACCGTGATCGGCCTCGGCTCGAACCTGATCGTGCGCGACGGCGGCGTCGCGGGTGTCGTGATCCGGCTCGGACGCGGATTTGGCGAGGTGAAGGCCGAGCCGGACAACCACGTGCGTGCGGGCGCCGCGGTGCCCGATCTGCGCGTCGCCAAGGCGGCGCAGGAAGCGGGCATCGCAGGGCTTGCGTTCATGCGCGGCATTCCCGGCGCGGTCGGCGGCGCGCTGCGCATGAACGGCGGCGCCTACGGCACGGAGACCAAGGACGTGCTGATCGAGGCGCGCGGCGTCGATCGCGCCGGCAAGGTCCATGTTTATGCAAATGCCGACATGCGTTTTTCCTATCGCCATTGCGGCATCGCCGAGGACGTGGTGTTCACGCAGGCGCTCTTTCAAGGCCGCCCCGGCGATCCGGCGTCGATCGCCGCCGAGATGGATGCGATCACGGCGAAGCGCGAGGAAACGCAGCCGGTGAAGAGTCGGACCGGCGGCTCGACCTTCAAGAACCCGCTGCCGCACAAGGCCTGGCAGCTCATCGATGCGGCCGGCTGCCGCGGCCTCAAGCTCGGCGGCGCGCAGGTCTCCAAGCTGCACTGCAACTTCCTCATCAATCTCGGCGACGCCACGGCGGCCGACATCGAGGCGCTCGGCGAGGAGGTGCGCGCCCGGGTAAGAGAACAAAACGGAATCGAATTGGAATGGGAGATCAAGCGCATCGGCACAAATCTGTAGCGCAAACGCCGCAAATCAGATTCTTTCAGCAGAATGATTCGTGCGTCAGCGAGCGGTGTTTCCAGGCTCGCGGGGGAGGCGTCCGGGGCGAATGCCAGGCAAGCACGTCGCCGTTCTCATGGGTGGCTGGTCGGCCGAACGGGAGGTGAGCCTTCGTTCGGGCAAGGCCTGCGCCGACGCCCTCGAAACGAAAGGCTACCGCGTCACCAAGATCGATGTCGGACGCGACATCGCCAACGTCCTCCAGATGCTGAAGCCGGACGTGGCGCTGAACGTGCTGCATGGCACGCCCGGCGAAGACGGGACCCTGCAGGGCATCCTCGAGATTATCGGCATCCCCTACAGCCATTCGGGCGTGCTTGCGTCGGCGGCGGCGATGCAAAAGGATCTCGCCAAGACGATCTTCCGCGCCGCCGGCATCCCAACTCCGGGCGGAAAGCTCGTGTCTCGCGCGGCCGCGGCCAAAGCCCACGTTTTGGAGCGGCCGTATGTGCTCAAGCCGGTCAACGAGGGTTCGAGCGTCGGCGTCTT
>JAXDNZ010000476.1:0-7591 GCA_034669185.1 Hyphomicrobiales bacterium | reverse complement strand
ACCCGGAGCGCTATCGGGCGATGGGCGTGGAGTTCCCCAAGGAATAGCGCGGCGAGCGGCCGAGAATCCGGCTATACCCTGGCTTGCTCATGGAATGGACCGACGAAGCGATCGTGCTGGGCATGCGCCGTCACGGGGAGGCGAACGCCATCCTCGAGGTGATGACGCGCGCGCACGGGCGCCATCTCGGCCTGGTGCGGGGAGGGGCGGGCTCGCGGCTGCGGCCGATACTCCAGCCCGGCAACGGCGTCGGCGTGACCTGGCGGGCGCGGCTCGACGAGCATCTCGGTCATTTCGTCGTCGAGGGAATGCGGCTGCGCGCCGGTGCGTTCATGACCGCGGCGCACGCGGCCTATGGCATCACCCATCTCGCCGCGCTTTGCCGGCTGCTGCCCGAGCGCGACCCGCATGAAGCCGTGCACGAAGCGCTCGAGGCCGTGCTCGATCACCTCGACGACCGCAGGCTCGCGGCGGCGCTGGTCGCGCGCTTCGAATTGGCGCTGCTCGGCGAACTCGGCTTCGGGCTCGACCTTGACCAATGCGCCGCGACGGGCGCGCTCGCTGACCTCATCTACGTGTCGCCCAAGACCGGCCGCGCGATTTCGCGCGTCGCAGGCGCGCCATGGCGAGACCGGCTGCTGCGGCTGCCGGCGTTCCTGCACGAGGACGGCGCGCCGGCGCCCGACGACATCACTGCGGCCTTCGCGCTCACCGGGTTCTTTCTCCTGCGCCACGTTTACGAGCCGCGCGGCGGCGTGCTGCCCGATGCGCGCGAGCGCTTCATCGCGGCGGTGTTGCGCGAGCGGCCTGTGATCGCCGCATCCGGCTGACAGGACAAAGGCCGGTCGCGAACGACCGGCCTTGTCCCCTTAATCAATCCCCCTCCGCTTGCGCGGAGGGATTGGAGCATTACCAACGGTCGCGGCAGACCCGCAGCTTGCACGAGCCGTTCCAGCGCCGCTCGACGCAGCGGCAGCGCTGCACCTGATCGATCATCGTGGCATTGGCCGCCGCATTGCCGAGGGTCGTGCCGCTGGCGGGCGCCGCGAACGAGCCCGACGTGCTGGCGAGGCCGAGGCCGCCCGCGACAAGCATGGCAACGAAAATTCCGCGCATGAGGTCTTTTCCCCTTGGTGTGTTGAAAGCGGCATTGCCGCCCCCGATCACGACCTCGCCGGCGCGCCGAGCAGGGCGGGCCTGGCGTCCGCGAATCGCTCTCGGCGCAAGAGTGTGAAGTTTCGCCGCTAAGTTTCACAGAATAGCCGGCGAATTGGGAAGAACTCGTGGCCGGCCTGTTCATCCCTTGTTCATGGATCAAGCGAGCAGTACCTCTCCGCCATGGGCAAAGAACTGATTCCCCCCGAGCGCGGCGAGGTGCAGGAGATCGCGCTGCGCGATGCGCTCGAAGAGCGCTATCTCGCCTACGCGCTCTCGACCATCATGCACCGCGCGCTGCCCGATGCGCGCGACGGCTTGAAACCCGTGCATCGCCGCATCCTCTACGGCATGCAGTTGCTGCGGCTCGATCCCGGCACCGCGTTCAAGAAATCCGCCAAGATCGTCGGCGACGTGATGGGCACGTTCCATCCGCACGGCAACGAGGCGATCTACGACGCGCTGGTGCGGCTCGCGCAGGACTTCAGCTCGCGCTATCCGCTGGTCGACGGGCAGGGCAATTTCGGCAACATCGACGGCGATAACCCGGCGGCCATGCGCTACACCGAGGCGCGCATGACCGAGGTCGCGCGCCTGCTGCTCGACGGCATCGGCGAGGACGCGGTCGACTTCCGTCCGAACTATGACGGGCAGTCGGAAGAGCCCGCGGTGCTGCCCGCCGCGTTTCCCAATCTGCTCGCCAACGGTTCGACCGGCATCGCGGTCGGCATGGCGACCGCGATCCCGCCGCACAATGTCGCGGAGCTGTGCGACGCCGCGCTCTTCCTCATCGCCAACCCGAACGCGCGCTCGAAAACCCTGTTGAAATATGTGCCGGGTCCGGATTTTCCGACCGGCGGGCTGATCGTCGATCCGCGCGCCGAGATCGCCGAGGCCTACGTGACCGGACGCGGCTCGTTCCGCGTGCGGGCGCGCTGGACGCAGGAAGACTCAGGGCGCGGCACCTGGGTGGTCGTCATCACGGAGATCCCGTGGACGGTGCAGAAGATGCGGCTGGTCGAGCGCATCGCCGAGCTGCTCAACGAGAAGAAGCTGCCGCTGGTCGCCGACGTGCGCGATGAGTCCGCCGAGGACATCCGGCTGGTGATCGAGCCGCGTGCCCGCACGGTCGATCCCGCGATCATGATGGAGAGCCTGTTCAAGCTCACCGAGCTCGAGAGCCGCATTCCGCTCAACATGAACGTGCTGGTGAAGGGCAAGATCCCCCGCGTCATCGGGCTTGCCGAAGCGCTGCGCGAATGGCTCGATCATCGGCGCGAGGTGCTGCTGCGGCGCTCGAACTTCCGGCTGCGGCAGATCGAGCATCGGCTCGAGGTGCTGGGCGGCTATCTGGTCGCGTATCTCAACCTCGACAAGGTGATCAAGATCATCCGCAACGAGGATGAGCCCAAGCCCGTGCTGGTGAAGGCGTTCCGGCTGTCCGACGTGCAGGCCGACGCGATCCTCAACATGCGGCTGCGCAATTTGCGCAAGCTCGAAGAGATGGAGATCCGCAAAGAGGACAAGGACCTGCGCGCCGAAAAGAAGACGCTGGAAGACCTGGTCAAGTCCGAGACGAAGCAGTGGGACACCATCGCCGGTCAGATCAAGGAGCTGCGCGAGAAATTCGGCAAGAAGACGCCGCTCGGCAAGCGCCGCACCGACTTCGCCGAAGCGCCCGAGCACGACGAGGCTGCGATCGAGGAAGCAATGGTCGTGCGCGAGCCGATCACGGTCGTCGTCTCGGACAAGGGCTGGGTGCGGGGGCTGCGCGGCCACGTCGAGGATTTGTCGAACATCGCGTTCAAGCAGGACGACAAGCTCAGGATCTCGTTCTTCGCCGAGACCACCTCGAAGCTGATGATGTTTTCCACCAATGGGCGCTTCTACACCATCGAAGCGAGCAAGCTGCCGGGCGGGCGCGGCCACGGCGAGCCGGTGCGCCAGTTCGCCGACATGGTGCAGGAGGCGGACATCGTCACCATGTTCCCCTATCAAGGCGGGCGGAAGTTCATCGTCGCGAGCCATCAGGGGCGCGGCTTCATCGTCGCCGAGGATGAATGTCTCGGCACGACGCGCAAGGGCAAGCAGGTGCTCAACGTGAAGGCGCCGGACGAGGCGCGCGCCGTCACGGTGCTTGCCGGCGAGCAGGTCGCGACGATCGGCGACAATCGCAAGATGGTGATCTTCCCGCTCGAGCAATTGCCCGAAATGACGCGCGGCTCGGGCGTGCGGCTGCAGCGCTACAAGGACGGCGGGCTCTCCGACGTGAAGACCTTCAAGGGCGCGGACGGACTGGGCTGGACCGACGGCGCAGGCCGCGCCTTCTCGATGACGCTGAAGGAGCTTGCCGATTGGCGCGGCAACCGCGCCGACGCCGGCCGTCTTGCGCCGAAGGGTTTCCCGCGCAGCAACAGGTTCGGCTGACAGCACTGGCGCGGCGCGGGCGGCCGGTTATTCTCACCGCGCGATCCGGCCGCGCTCGCTAAGTCGGCGGTGACGCCCGCCACCGCCGTCATCACTGAAACGGAGACCCAACCCATGAGATACCGGCTCGTTCTGGCTTGCCTTGCGGCGACAATCATCTGCGCGCCGGCCGCGCAGGCGCAGTGCATGAAGGCGATGGGCGAGGCGAGGGCGCAGGGGTATCTCACCGTCGGGCGTTTCAGCGACGCGGCCGGACGGGCAGAGACCGCCTACATCCTGCGGCTCACGCGGCCGGTCTGCCTCGACGGCGCTGAGGACCGCGAGGCCCGCAAGGGCACGCGACGGGTGCACCTCTTCTCGCCGGATGCCCGGCTGGGGCGAAACATCCAGCGCCTCGTCGGCCGCAACGTCATCGTGTCCGGTACGCCGTTCGGCCAGCACACCTCGCATCACCACGCCCCCATCGTGATGACCGTCACCGACATCAGAACCCGCTGAAGGGGCCATAAGCGGTTGATGGCAGGTCGGGCAGACAGCGCCGCTCGCCTCCGGCATCCACTCTCTGATTCTCAATCGGCTCAGCGGCTTACCGCCGCGGCTGGCCGCGTGACCGCTTCGTCAAAGTCTGCTATTGCGAATTATTCGCAAGAAGATATGATGGGTACCGGGCTGGAGGAGCACGATGGCCGTGGAGACCGTTGAAAACGCGCCGGTAAAGGCCGGCTGGAATCGGGCGCGCGGCACGCCATCATTGTCGGAAGTGTTCGGCTCGATCGCGACGCGGCCGGGCGGCTCGTTCTGGCGCAAGCTCGTCACGTTCCTCGGCCCCGGCTATCTGGTCGCCGTCGGCTACATGGACCCGGGCAACTGGGCGACCTCGCTCGCCGGCGGCTCCAAGTTCGGCTACGCGCTGCTGACCGTCGCGCTGCTCTCCAACCTGATGGCGATCCTGCTGCAGGCGCTGTGCGCGCGGCTCGGCATCGGGGCGGGGCGCGACCTGGCGCAAGCCTGCCGCGATGCGTTCCCGCGCTGGGCGTCCTGGCCGCTCTGGGTCGTTACCGAGATCGCGATCTGCGCGACCGACTTGGCGGAAGTCATCGGCACGGCGATCGGGTTGAATCTTCTGTTCGGGATACCGCTCGAGATCGGCGTGGTGATCACCGCGCTCGACGTGTTCGTGATCCTGTGGCTGCAGAATCTCGGCTTCCGCTGGATCGAGGCGTTCATCGTGACGTTGCTCGGCGTCATCGCGGTGTGCTTCGCGATCCAGATCGCGCTCGCCAATCCGGACTGGGCATCGGTGATCCGCGGCTTCGCGCCGACGACGGACGTCGTGCGCAATCCCGACATGCTCTATCTGGCGATTGGCATCATCGGCGCGACCGTGATGCCGCACAACTTGTTCCTCCACTCGGGCGTCGTGCAGACGCGGCGCTTCGGCGATAGCGTCGCGGAGAAGCGCGAGGCGATCATGCTCGCGACGGTCGATTCCACGGTCGCGCTCTGCTTCGCGCTGCTGATCAACGCGTCGATCCTGATCCTGGCCGCCGCGACCTTCAACAAGATCGGCCAGACCGACGTCTCCGAGCTCGGCGAGGTGCACAAGCTGATCGCGCCGCTGCTCGGCTCCGCCTGGGCGCCGACGCTGTTCGGCATCGCGCTGCTGTGCTGCGGCCTGAACTCCACCGTCACGGCGACGCTCGCGGGCCAGATCGTGATGGAAGGCTTCATCGACATCCGCCTGCCGGCCTGGGCGCGACGGCTCGTCACGCGCGGGCTCGCGATTCTGCCGGCGGCGGGCGTGACGATCTGGTACGGCGAGGCGGGCACCGCCAAGCTGCTGATCTTCAGTCAGGTCGTGCTCGGCCTTGCGCTGCCCTTCGCGATCGTCCCGCTGGTGATGTTCACGGCGAGCCGCGCCAAGATGGGCGAACTCGTCGCGCCGCGCTGGGTCACCGCATTGGCGGGCCTGACTGCGGCCGTTCTCATCATTCTCAACATCAAGCTGCTGTACGACCTGATCCCGGGCTGACGCCTACGCGTCGAACCTGGTCCATCCGTCGGGCAACAGCCGCTCCTGCGGCAGGAAGCGCGCCTTGTAGTCCATCTTGCGCGAATCCTTCACCCAATAGCCGAGATAGACGTAGGCGAGGCCCATCCGGCGCGCGCGCGCGATGTGGTCGAGGATCATGAAGGTGCCGAGCGAGCGCTGCCGGTAGTCCGGATCGTAGAACGAATAGACCATCGAAAGCCCGTCGCTGAGCACGTCGGTCAGCGCGACGCCGAGCAGCGGTCCGGTGCCGCGGCCGGTGATGCGGCTGTCCGGCCCGCGCGCGCGGTATTCGAACAGCTTGGTCTCGACATGGCTGTCCTCGACCATCATGGCGTAGTCGAGCACCGTCATGTCGGCCATGCCGCCGTCGAAGTGGCGATGGTCGAGATAGCCGCGGAACACCGAGTACTGCTCCGAGGTCGGCACCGGCACGCGCATCTCGCCGACCACGTCGGCATTGCCGGCGCGGATGCGCCGCAGGCTGCGCGTGGGGCTGAATTCGTCCACGATCACGCGCACCGAGATGCAGGCGCGGCAGGCCTCGCAGGCCGGCCGGTAGGCGATGGACTGGCTGCGGCGGAAGCCGCCATGAGTGAGCAGGTCGTTGAGATCGCCCGCACGCTCTCCGACCAGATGCGTGAACACCTTGCGCTCCTCCTTGCCCGACAGATACGGGCAGGGCGACGGCGCGGTCAGATAGAATTGCGGCGTGTCGCGCGAGTGCTGGGTCACGACGACGTCAGCTCCAACGGGAATCTGGCTTGGTCATAGGATGGCTTGCGGGTGGCCTGCCCGTCAAAGGGGGCGCCGGGCGCGCAGGACGCCGGCGCGGGCCGCGTTGTTGATGACGATCGTGCCGAGCAGCATATCGTGCAGGAGGCGCTTGCGGTCATTGACCAGCGCGACGAGCAGCACAAGCGGCGTCAGGAACGACACGCTGATCCAGTAGCCGATCGCGTGCACGGCGCCGAGCACGAAATAAGCCGGCGCGCCGTACCAGGTGCGCATCTCAATATCCATCACCCGCATCCCGAGGGTGGCGGAGGCCGCGCTGCCGAAGGTCAATCCGTAGTAGAGGATGGCCCAGATGACAGCGAGCGGCCCGAACGCCAGGAACAGGAACCAGCCCAGTCCGAGCGTCACCAGCCCGAACATGAAGATGAACAGGGCGAGAAATGCGAGCGGAATCGCCATGACGAGCACGTCGATCAACAGGGCGACGACGCGCCGCAACAAGACGCCTTCGAACAGCTCCGGCTGGGTCGCCGGATCATACGCGTGCGGCTTGAGCTCGGCGTCGATTCCGATCCGGCGCGGCTCGCTTTCCGGCATGGTCATGGCGGTCTCCAAGCCCCCTGTGGAGAAATGAGGGCCCCGCCCGCCGCGCGCAAGGGACGTAGCGTCGCGTCACCTGCGCGTGCGAGAGGACTTGAGAAGGTTTGCCTCACCCTGAGGAGCGCCCCCAGGGCGCGTCTCGAAGGGGGCGCCGTGCGCGCGATCCATCCTTCAGGATGAGGACGAACGGGCGCCGCGCGCCGCCTTTGCCACTTCCACCCGCACCCGCAAGCCCGGCGGCCGTCGCCACATTGATCAACGCATCGAGGCTGAATTTGTTGATGCGCCGGCGCAGCAGGTCGTCCAGGCGCGGCTGCGTGAGGCCCAGACGTTTCGCCATCGCCGCCTGCGTCAGGCCCCACGCCGCGACGGTCTCGCGGATTGCAATCATCATCTCGGTGCGCGCCTTCATGTTCGCGGCCTGCGCGCGCGAAGGCTCGATCGCATCCCACACGCTGTCGAACCGCTGCTTTCTCATCTTCATCGGCCTTCCTTCGCTGCGGCCTGATGCGTTATCGGTCCTGCTGTCATAGGCGGACAAGCCTTTCCATCCGCGCTAGGCTCAACCAATCGCATCTTCGGAGAAAGAACGCGTGACCGTCACGCTCGCCGACATCGAGG
>JAXDNZ010000475.1:0-3700 GCA_034669185.1 Hyphomicrobiales bacterium | reverse complement strand
CCAGTGCGGCGCCGTCCAGTCCTTCGCCGGATGCGAGCCGCCGAGCGCGAGCACGATCCATGGGCGCGGCGCCGCGCGGTAGCGCGCCGACACCGCGGCGAGCAATCCGTCGGGCAATGTGAGGTCCGGCTCGGTGCTGGCGAGCGGCACGTGCATCGCAGCCATCAGCGCACGCAGCCAGTCGACCGGCAGATCGTGGAAGTGGCTCCGGTCGATGCCTTGGTTCGTGATGAACCAGCGTTGCGGTCCAAGCCCCAGGCCGATGCGTTCCGGGATGCCGGCGAGTGCGGCAGCGAATGCCGGGCGGACCGTGCGGTCGAGGATCCAGACCTTGCGAAAGGGCGCGCGGCGCATCAGCGCCACGAGCTTCGCCAGATGCAGACCGCGCCGGAATTCCGAGCCGCCGTGCTCGAAATACATCACGTCGGCCACGCATCGCTCCCCTTGCAGCAAGTCCCTGGCATGCGATGAGGGCAGCGTCAGGAACGTCACGGCACCTGCCGGCTCCGTCGCGGCGATCGCGCGGATGAAAGGCAGATGCCAGATGACGTCGCCGATGCCCTGTTTGACCTGGATGACGGCGGTATGGCTCGCGTCGATCATGGCTGCCGCGAAGGCCTGATCTCGATCGCGCGCGCGATGACCTTGCGCATCACGTTCGGAAACGCCGCGCCGTTGATCTCATCGACCGCGAGCCAGTCCGTGCCGGGCGGCGCCTTGGTGCAGCGTGGCACCTTCGCCAGGTAGACCGTCAGCTCGAGCGGGAAGTGCGTGAATGTGTGCGTCACCACGCCGGGCAGGCGGCGCCACGCGGCCTCGAGCGGGGCGGCCTCGAGCGCCTTATCCCCGTCGAAGTCCTTGCTCCATTCGGTGGTCGGAACTTCGGTCATGCCGCCGAGTAATCCCCGCTCCGGCCGCTTGCGCACCAGCAGCATGCCATCGGCGCGCCATGCCGCGTATGCCGCTCCTCGGCGCAGCGTCGTCGGGCTTTTTGCCGGCTTCGCCGGCAGTCGCTCCGGGTCGCCGTGGGCCTTGGTCGCGCAGGAATCGCACCAGGGACAGAGGACGCAGGCCGGCTTCTTCGGCGTGCAGATGGTGGCGCCGAGGTCCATCATGGCCTGCGCGAAATCCCCGGCGCGGCGATGCGGCGTCAATTCCCGCGCAAGCGCGCGGATGCGCGACTTTCCACCGGGCAACGGTTCTTCCACCGCGAACAGCCGCGCGATGACGCGCTCGATGTTGCCGTCGACGGGGCTCGCGCGCCGATCGAATGCGATCGCCGCGACCGCGGCCGCCGTGTACGCGCCGATGCCCGGCAAGGCGCGCAGAGCCTCTTCCGTGTCGGGAAACGCGCCGCCGTGCTGCGCCACCAATGCGCGCGCGCAGGCGTGCAGGTTGCGCGCGCGGGCGTAGTACCCGAGCCCCGCCCAGGCTTTCAGCACGTCCTCGAGCGGCGCTTGCGCCAGCGCGGTAACCGTCGGGAATCGTGCGAGAAATTTCGCGTAATAGGGTGCGACCGCCTTCACGGTGGTCTGCTGCAGCATGATCTCGGACAGCCAGACCCGGTACGGATCGGCGCGCTCGCCCCTGCCGGCGCGCCAAGGCAGCACGCGGCGATGGCGATCGTACCATCGCAGAAGTGCCTGAGGCGCAACGGTAAACTCGCGCTGTTCCGTCCCCGCCGGAGCCAGAGAACCGGGAAGGGGAATGACCTTCTTGCGCCGCGCTTTGGCTGCTACGCTCATGACCCGATCTGACAGAGCGCCCGCCCCGTGAGCAAGCCACAACGTTCGTTCGCCAAGCCGCTGAGCCAGCTTGTCGGCAAGACCATCGCCGATGCCTTCGCGCGCCAGGGATTCGCCTCGACGGGCCTCGTCACCCATTGGACGGAGATCGTCGGCGCGGAGGTTGCGGCCCACGCCGAGCCGCTGCGCATGCAATGGCCGCGCCGCGTCCACGAGGACGATCCGGAGCCCGCGACGCTGGTGCTGCGCGTCGAAGGGCCCGTCGCACTCGAAATCCAGCATCTTTCAGGGGTGATCATCGAGCGGGTGAACCGCTTCTTCGGCTTTCGTGCGGTCGGCCGCATCGCGATCCGCCAGGCGCCGCTCGCGCGCCGGCCGGTGAAGCGCAGGCCGACGCCGCCCGACGCCGCGCTGGTCGCGCGCTTTGCCGCCGCCATGCCGCAGATTGCCGACGATGGTCTGCGCCAGGCGCTGGCGAAGCTCGCCGTGGCGGTCAAAGGAACGTGACCAAACGGTAACCGCCAGCAACCCGACATTGCCATAATCGGCCAATCAGAGTACCGCACTGGCTGAGAACAGCCTGAAACAGGGGATTTCCTTGCGCATTACCCGTCGTGACTTCGTTGCCGGCGCGAGCGCGTTCGTGCTCGCGGGCAGCGCCGTATTCGGCTCGCTCACGGCGGCGCTCGCCGACCCGACCAACGAAGAACTGCTGCGGCCGGGGCCGCTGCCGGATATTTCGCTCGGCAAGGCGGACGCGCCGGTGACGATCATCGAATACGCCTCGATGACCTGCCCGCATTGCGCCGCGTTCCACAAGGCGACCTATCCGGCGCTCAAGAGCAAATACGTCGACACCGGCAAGGTCCGCTTCATCTTCCGCGAGTTCCCGCTCGACGAGGTCGCGGTTGCGGCCTCGATGGTTGCGCGCTGCGCCGGCGGCGACAAGACGATGGCGCTGATCGACGTGCTGTTCAATTCGCAGGACACATGGGCGGTGCGCCAGCCGATCCCGCCGCTGATGCAGATCGCCAAGCAGGCCGGCTTCACGCAGAAGACCTTCGAGGAATGCCTCGCGAACCAGAAGCTCTATGGCGACATCGTTGCGGTGCGCGAACGCGCCAGCAAGGAGTTCAAGGTGGAGTCGACGCCGACGCTGTTCGTCAATGGCAAGATGCAGCGCGGCGGCGTCTCGATCGAAGAGCTCGAGAAGCTGATGCAGCCCTATTTCAAGAGCTGATCGGGTTTTTGCGCGCGGAAGCCAGGATCTCATAGCGGCATTCGCGAAATTGCGATGGTATTGGACAACGGCCATTGCGCGCTGAAACGCAGTTGCCCGGCGCGGCAAGCCGATTCATTCTCCCGCCGATGCGGCGTCCCTGACTGATTCGTGACCGGCGATCTTGAGGCTCCTTGGGATCGGCGGTGGCAGGATTCAATCAAGCGGGCGGGCGCATGTGGTGACGGAATTGCAATGAAACTCAACAAGTTGCGCCTGCTCGGCTTCAAGTCCTTCGTCGAGCCGACCGATTTTCTGATCGAACACGGGCTGACCGGCGTCGTCGGCCCGAACGGCTGCGGCAAGTCCAATCTGGTCGAAGCGCTGCGCTGGGTCATGGGCGAGACCTCGCACAAGTCGCTGCGCGCGGCCGACATGGACGACGTGATCTTTTCCGGCACCAACGGACGCCCGGGACGCAACACCGCCGAGGTGATGCTGTTTCTCTCCAATGACGACCGCTCGGCACCGGCACAATTCAATGAACATGATGCGCTCGAAGTCTCACGCCGCATCGAGCGCGACAAGGGGTCGGCCTACCGCGTCAACGGGCGCGAGGTGCGGGCGCGTGACGTGCAACTCCTGTTCGCCGATGCGTCGACCGGAGCGCGCTCGCCCGCGCTAGTGCATCAGGGCCGCATCGGCGAGATCATCCAGGCCAAGCCGGAACAGCGTC
>JAXDNZ010000474.1:0-3502 GCA_034669185.1 Hyphomicrobiales bacterium | reverse complement strand
GTGGGGCGAGTTCAAGGGCGATGGCGGTGACTGCGCCATGCACTTTCGGCTTGGTGTTCTGCCGCCGCGTCTCTATCTTACGGCCGCAATGGAGTGATCGATGTCCGACAAAATTCCCGTCACCGTGCTCACCGGCTATCTCGGGGCCGGCAAGACCACCCTCCTCAACCGCATCCTGACCGAGCAGCACGGCAAGCGCTATGCCGTCATCGTCAACGAGTTCGGCGAGATCGGCATAGATAACGATCTCGTCGTTGGCGCGGACGAAGAAGTGTTCGAAATGAACAACGGCTGCATTTGCTGCACCGTGCGTGGCGATCTGATCCGCATCATCGATGGGCTGATGCGGCGCAAGGGCAAGTTCGACGCGATCATCGTCGAGACGACCGGACTCGCCGATCCCGCGCCCGTCGCGCAGACGTTTTTCGTCGACGAAAACGTGCAAAAGAAGGCGAAGCTCGACGCGGTGGTGACGGTCGCCGACGCCAAGTGGCTGCGCGACCGCCTGCGCGACGCGCCGGAGGCCAAGAACCAGATCGCGTTCGCCGACGTCATCCTGATCAACAAGACCGATCTCGTGAGCGAAGCCGAGTTGCGCGAGGTTGAGGCGCGCATACGGGGCATCAATCCTTATGCGACGCTGCACCGCACGCAGCGCGCGCAAATCCCGCTCAATGAGGTGCTGGGGCGCAACGCGTTCGATCTCGAGCGCATCCTCGATATCGAGCCGGCGTTTCTCGACGCCGAGGATCGCAATCACGATCATGACCACGACCACGATCATCACCACGATCACGATCATGGCGACGCGCATGCCCATTCACACGGCGGGCTGAAGCACTATCACGACGAGGAGATGCAATCGATTTCGATCAAGAGCGATACGCCGCTCGATCCCGACAAGTTTTTCCCCTTCATCCAGAACCTCGTCGCCGCCGAAGGGCCGAATATCCTGCGCTGCAAGGGCATCCTGTCGCTGAAGGATGATCCGCAGCGTTTCGTGTTCCAGGGCGTGCACATGATGCTCGACGGCGATCATCAGCGGGCATGGAACGAGGGCGAGAAGCGCCAAAGCCGCCTCGTGTTCATCGGGCGCAACCTGCCGGAAGACAAGATCCGCAAGGGATTCGAGAGCTGCATGGCTTGACGTTCTTATCCCTCCCCGCGAAGCGGGGAGGGTGGCGACGCTTCAGCGGCGCCGGGTGGGGCTTTCTCCACCCCGAAGTCCCCACCCGGCCGCTCTCGCTTCGCTCGGCGGCCACCCTCCCCCCACGGGGGAGGGATCACGCTGGAGCCGCATGACCGACCCCCAAACCATCCCCTCCGTCACCGACCGCGTCCGGCCTTTCTCGGTCGGCGGTGTGGTCGTCGCCGTGCATTTCCTGAAAGACCGCGCGGTGTTCGCGCTGGGCGAGGAGACGCTGCTGTTCGTCGCGCCGGACGGCACAGAGCAGCGCGTTGCGGTGCATGCAGGCGGCATTCTGGCGGTCGCCAGTGACGGGGCACGCATTCTCACCGGCGGCGACGACGGCAAGGTGGTCGCAACCGCGATGACCGGTGCGAGCGAAACGCTCGGCGTCGACGCCAAGCATCGGTGGATTGACCGCGTCGCGCTCGGACCCGACGGCGCGGTCGCCTGGAGCGCCGGCAAGCAGGCCTTCGTGCGCACCGGTAAGGGCGAGATCAAATCACTGGACCTGCCCTCGAGTGCCGGAGGCCTCGCGTTCGCGCCCAAGGGTTTGCGGCTTGGCATCGCGCATTACGGCGGCGCCACGCTGTGGTTTCCAAACGCGGTAGCCACGCCCGAGACGCTCGCCTGGAAAGGTTCGCATCTCGACGCGGCGTTCAGTCCGGACGGCCGCTTCCTCGTTACCGCCATGCAGGAAGCGACGCTGCACGGCTGGCGTCTGGCCGACGGCAAGGACATGCGGATGTCCGGCTACTCGGCCAGGGTGCGTTCGATGGCATGGACCGCCGGCGGCAAGTGGCTCGCGACGTCGGGCTCGGAGCAGCTCATCCTGTGGCCGTTCGCCAGCAAGGACGGGCCGATGGGCAAACAGCCGCGCATGCTGGCGCCCTCGACCAGGCGCGCTGTCGTGGTCGCGTGCCATCCGACGCAAGAGGTCGTCGCGACCGCCTTTGAGGACGGAGTCGTGCTGCTCGCACGCATCGATGACGGCGCGGAGATTCTCGCGCGGCGGCCCGGCGGCGCTCCGGTTTCGGCGCTCGCCTGGAGCGCGGACGGAAGCAAGCTCGCGTTCGGCGCGGAGGACGGCGAGGCCGGGATCGTCGATCTGGCGTAGGCGATACTAACCCCAAGACTGCAGCGCGCTACTTCTTTGGGGCCTTGGCCGGCGCCGGGCGCGGCGGGTCCATCGCGTTGTCGGGCAGCCGGTTCCAGGTCTGGCTGCGGCCGAGCAGCGCAATGCCTAAATAGCCACGTACTTCGAGCTGCCTGCCATCGGGGCTCAGTTGCATGAGCGCGCGATAAGCGGTCCCGTCGCGCGGATCCAGGATGGTCCCGTCCTCGTACTTCAAGCCCTTCCGCTTCATGCCCTTGATGAGCGTGAGCCCGAGCACCTGAGCGTTCTGCTCCGCGCCCTCGCATTTGGTGCACCGCCACGACTCGGGCGGTGGCTCACCGGGCTTTTGGAACATCTTGACGATGGTACCAACGTAGACGCCGTCCTTCTCGACGATGTGGAACCAGCTTTCGGCCTTGCCGGTTTTTTCGTCCACCTGCTCCCACAGGCCGGCCGCGGTCGGCTCCCCGCCAGTGGGCGCGGTCCATGCCGCGGCGTTGAGCGAAACGACGGCGCCAACGATCATCAAACCGAGAAGTCTCATTGCAAGCCTCGTCAACTGTCGGGCGGTCCGTATTCCACGCCCGTTCATGAGGGCAAACTGTGGTGATCTCCCGATAAATCAATAGGTTGGCCGGTCGACACATGCCCGCAAAGGCGCTTTCAGGGACGGCGGGCGGCCGCTCAGATCACATATTGCTTCAGCGGCGGATAGCCGTTGAATCCAACCGACGAATAGGTCGTCGTGTAGGCGCCGGTCGCCTCGATCAGCACCTTGTCGCCGATCGCGAGCGAGACCGGGAGCGGGTAGGGATTCTTCTCGTAGAGCACGTCGACGCTGTCGCAGGTCGGCCCGGCGATAATGCAGGGCGCCATCTCGTCGCGGTCCTTGGCGGTGCGGATCGGATAGCGGATCGACTCGTCGATCGTCTCGGCGAGGCCGTGAAATTTTCCGATGTCGAGGTAGACCCAGCGCACGTCGTCTTCGGGCGAGCGCTTGGCGATCAGCACGACCTCGGCCTCGATCACGCCGGAATTGCCGACGAGACCGCGGCCCGGCTCCACGATGGTCTCGGGGATCGCGTTGCCGAAATGCTTGCGCAGCGCGCGGACGATCGCCTTGCCGTAGCTTTCGAGCTTTGGCGTCTTGCGCACGTATTTCGCCGGGAAGCCGCCGCCGAGGTTGACCATCGACAGCG
>JAXDNZ010000473.1:0-6643 GCA_034669185.1 Hyphomicrobiales bacterium | reverse complement strand
GTCGGCGCCGGGACGGTGCTCCAGGTGGCCGACGTCCATGCCGTGTTTGCCTGCAATGGCCGCCTCATCGTCGCGCCGAATGCCGACGTCGCCGTCATTGCGCAGGCCAAGGTCGAGGGCTTGTTCGCGCTGCCGGGCGTGATGACCCCCTCGGAAGGTTTCGCCGCGCTCAAAGCGGGTGCCGACGGATTGAAGCTGTTTCCGGCCGAGATCATTCCGCCTGCGGTGTTCAAGGCCTGGCGCGCGGTATTTCCGCCCGACACGCTGATGCTGGCGGTCGGCGGCATCGGCGTCGACAACCTCAAGACATACGCGGCGGCAGGCGCGTCAGGTTTCGGCATCGGCTCGGCATTGTACCGGCCGGGCCGGTCCGCGGCCGAGACCGGTGCCCTCGCCCGCGCGCTCGTGGCAGCCGCAAGGACTTGAAATCTAGGTGGTTTTGCCCCATATTGGCTGCAGTGATGCGAGCCTCTCGTCCGGCAATTGTCGTGCGGGAGGTTTATTGCTTTTGGGCTTGCCAACACCCTGACATCCATGACGAAACCGAACCGCGACAGCCATATCCGGCTCACCTCCCATCCGGGACGGACCGGCGCGGCGCGCTTCCCGATCCGCTGGGGCGCCGCGACCGCGCGCGAGCGCGGCCCTGTCATCGGCACCGTCAACGCCGGCGCAGACCGCAACGGCATCGGCGCGCATGGGGGCTCTTACGCGGTTTATCGTGCACTTGCCGTATCTTCCGGCGCGCTCAGCCCGATCGCCCGGCCCGACCTCACCAACACGGCGCCGGTGATCGATGTCGGCCCGTTTCCGCAATGGTCGCAGCCGGGACGTATCGTCTCGCTCGATCCGTGGGGTCACCGGGTCGCGGCAGATTTCCGCCAGGAGATCGGCGAGGGCATCGACATCCGGCCGAGCATCGCCGTCACCAAGGCGCGGCTGACGATCTCCGAATTGGATGAAGCAGTTACCGCGGGTCGGCTGAAGGTCGACGGCACCATCATGAAGGACACCGGCGAAGTCGCGGTCACCAAGGCCGCGGTCGAGCCGGTCTGGTATCTGCCTGGTATCGCGGAGCGTTTCGGCGTGACCGAGGACGCGCTGCGCCGCACGCTGTTCGAGCAGACCGGCGGGATGTACCCGGAACTCGTCACGCGTCCGGATCTCTCGGTGTTCCTGCCGCCGATCGGCGGCATCACGCTCTACATTTTCGGCGATCCGTCGGCGGTGTGGGACAAGCGCCGCACGCTCGCCTGCCGCGTGCACGACGAGTGCAACGGTTCCGACGTGTTCGGCTCGGACATCTGCACCTGCCGTCCGTATCTCATTCATGGCATCGAGGAGTGCATCAAAGAGGCGCAGAACGGGGGCGCCGGCTTGATCGTTTACAATCGAAAAGAGGGCCGCGCGCTCGGCGAGGTGACCAAGTTCCTGGTTTACAACGCGCGCAAGCGGCAGGAAGGCGGCGACCAGGCCGCGACTTACTTCGAGCGTACCGAATGCGTCGCCGGCGTGCAGGACGCGCGCTTCCAGCAACTTATGCCCGACGTGCTGCACTGGCTCGGGGTCACGAAGATCGACCGCTTCATGTCGATGTCAAACATGAAGTTCGATGCGCTCGCCGCGTCCGGCATCGACATCGGTGAACGGGTGCCGATCCCTGACGAACTTATCCCCGACGACGCCAAGGTCGAGATGGAGGCGAAGAAGGCCGCCGGCTATTTCACGCCAAAGGCTCCGACCGCGGACGACCTGAAGGCGACGGTCGGGCGCAAGATCGAGGAATTCTAATTGGACGACGTCGCGGCCGCGCGCTCGCTCCTGTCGGCCAAGGCCGTCCGAGACCGTGCGCACGACATGATGGCCGCCGGCCTCGACGGCAAACTCCAGCACTTCACAGTCGATATCGGCAGCCTCGAAACGACCGCGCAGTTCGTTTCCGAGCTGATCCGCGTGACCTATCCTGATCTCAACGTGCCGTTCCATGCGCGTTGGCGCCATTTCGTGGTCGGCGGGCGCGATCTTTGGGGCGAGCGCGCCGCAAAGGCGCCGTGGAACTCGCCAGGCGCAAAAGCGCGCGCGGAGTTCGACCTCGCCATCACCTCGGTGCTGCTCGATGCAGGCGCGGGGCCGGCGTGGAAATATCTCGACGCGCAGACCGAACAAGTCCTTGCGCGCTCGGAAGGCCTCGGGGTCGCGAGCCTGCGCATGTTCGAGGCCGGGAGATTCTCGGCCGATCCGGCCGATCCGCTCCGCGCGGATGCGGAGCGGCTGATGGTGCTGTCGCCCGACGACATCGCACGCGGCTTTCAGAGCATGACGGGCAATCCCCTGCTCGGCGTCGACGGTCGCGCCGACCTGCTCGCTCGGCTCGGCGCCGCCGTCTCGGCCAAGCCCGAGGTATTCGCGCAACGCGAGCGTGCGCGCCCGGGTGGTCTTTACGACCTGCTGGCGGCGCAGGCCGAAGACCGCCGCCTTCCGGCGCCGCGCGTTCTCGACGCGCTGCTCGAACACCTTGGGACGATCTGGCCGAGCCGGCTCAAGCTCGGCGGCCTGCCGCTCGGCGATACCTGGCGCCATCCGGCGATCAAACGAATCGATGCGACGGACGGCTTCATGCCCATCCACAAGCTCTCGCAATGGCTCGCCTATTCGCTGATCGAGCCGCTGCAATGGGCAGGCATCGACGTGACCGACATCGACGGCCTGACCGGATTGGCCGAGTACCGCAACGGCGGGCTGTTCGTGGACGCGGGCGTTCTGCGCCTGCGCGATCCCGCCGAAGCCGTGCGGCCGAACCCGGTCGACTCTCCGCTCGTGGTCGAATGGCGCGCCCTCACCGTTGCACTGCTCGACCGCATCGCACCGCTGGTGCGCGAACAGCTTGGCGTGAGCGCCGGGCGCTTCCCGCTCGCCCGTGTGCTCGAAGGTGGGACGTGGGCGGCTGGGCGCCGACTCGCGCGCGAAAAGCGCCCCGACGGTGGGCCGCCAATTGCGGTCGCGAGCGACGGGACCGTATTCTGATGCGATCTTATCCCTCCCCGCGCAGCGGGGAGGGTGGTCGGCGAAGCCGACCGGGCGGGGCCTTTGTTGTGGCGCCACCCCACCCGGCGCCTGCGGCGGCCACCCCTCCCCCAAGCGGGGGAGGGATCGGCGAGAGCGGAGCGTGGGGAATTCAATGCAAGGCGTCACCGTCGTCGATCATCCACTGGTGCAGCACAAGCTGTCGCTGATGCGCGACAAGAAGCGCTCGACCAAGGGCTTTCGCCAGCTTCTCAACGAGATCGGCATGCTGCTCTGTTACGAGGTCACGCGCGATCTGCCGCTCGAGATGGTCGACATCGACACGCCGTTGACGCCGATGAAGGCGCCGATGCTCGCCGGCAAGAAGCTGGTATTCGCGCCGATCCTGCGCGCTGGTGTCGGCTTTCTCGACGGCATGCTCAATCTCGTTCCGTCCGCGCGCGTCGCCCACATCGGGCTGTATCGCGATCCCAAGACGCTGGTCGCGGTCGAATACTATTTCAAGGCGCCGGAAGATTTGGCCGATCGATTGGTTCTCGTGCTCGACCCCATGCTTGCGACCGCCAATTCCGCGATCGCCGCGGTTGACCGGCTCAAGGAGGGCGGCGCCAAGCAGATCCGTGTGGTCTGCCTGCTCGCCGCGCCCGAGGGAATCGAGAAATTCCTCGCGCACCATCCCGAGGTCCACATCTGGACCGCCTCGATCGACGAGCGGCTCGACGAGCACGGCTACATCGTTCCCGGGCTCGGGGACGCCGGCGACCGCATGTTCGGGACGAAGTGACGAGGTCATGGACCTCGTCATCACCGTGCCGCGCCGGAGGCGCGAGACCCGGTGATCCCGAGCCATCAGCCGTAGTGCCCTGCTAAGCAGGACCGCCGGGACAGGCCCGGCGATGACGAACTCTAAAATCCGAACTGTTGATGCAACCAACTGTTCACCAGCGCCGCCAAATCCCGGGCATACACCGCCCGCGTTAGTTCGGCGCTTGTCTTTTCCATGCTGATATCCGGCCCGATCCGGATTTGCGGCGGACCATCATGCGATCAGTACTGTTCTTTGCCATCGCGGCGCTGGCCATCGCAGGCCTGATGCCGAAGGTCATGAGCAGCGTCGGCAGCGCGCCTGCACCGCAGTCCGGGCAGGCGCGGAATATCGCGCCACCGCCGCCGCAACCGACTTCCAACTACCGTACCGTCACGGTACGCAGCGACGCGCGCGGCCACTTCCAGGTCGAGGGCGCGGTCGACGGACGGCGCCTGGACTTCATGGTGGACACCGGCGCGAGCATGGTCGTGCTGCGCGAGCGCGATGCCGCACGCCTCGGCATCTTCCCGACCCCGCGCGACTACACCGGACGCAGCAGCACGGCGAATGGGATCGTGAAAGTGGCGCCGGTGCGGCTGTCCTCGCTCGAGGTCAACGGCATCCGCGTCTATGACGTGAGCGCTGCCGTGATCCCGGATGAATCCCTCTCCGTGAATTTGCTCGGCATGTCGTTTCTTTCGCGCGTGCGCCGTTTCGAGATGGCGAACGGCCGCCTCGTGATGGAACAGTAGACCTCCCCAGGCTTTCATGTGCGCGGTGGCTGGGCTATGTGCTCGGCGCCGATCCCGCACGCCTTGAGGACTTCATGTTGCCCAAGCCGAAGCCCGCGCTCGTTCCCAACACCTATGCATACGAATCCGAACCGATGGTGAAGCCGACCGGCTTCCGCGAATACGACGCGCGCTGGCTGTTCGGCCAAGAGATCAATCTGATGGGCATACAGGCGCTGGGCTTGGGCCTCGGCACGCTGATCCACGAACTCGGCGTCAAGCCCGACCTCGTCACCGCGCATGACTTCCGCGGTTATTCGGCCTCGATCAAGATGGCGCTGATCACCGGCCTGATGAGCGCGGGCGTGCGCGTGAAGGACGTCGGGCTCGCCGTGACGCCGATGGCCTATTTCGCGCAGTTCGATTTCGACGTGCCGTGCGTCGCGATGGTGACGGCGTCGCACAACGACAACGGCTGGACCGGCGTGAAGATGGGTGCGAACCGTCCGCTCACCTTCGGCCCCGACGAAATGACGCGGCTCAAGGAAATCGTCCTCGACGCGCAAAGCAAGCCGCGCGCGGGCGGTACGTACGAGTTCATCGAGAACTTCCCGGCGCGCTACATCGCCGATCTTACCAACCGGCCGAAGCTCAAGCGCAAGCTAAAAGTCATCTGTGCTTGCGGCAATGGCACGGCCGGCGCGTTCGCGCCGCGGGTGCTCGAAGCCGTCGGCTGCGAGGTGATCCCGCTCGACTGCGAGCTCGACCATACGTTCCCGAACTACAATCCCAATACCGAAGACATGAAGATGCTGCATGCGATGCGCGATGCGGTGTTGAAGCACAAGGCCGACGTCGCGCTCGGCTTCGATGGCGATGGCGACCGCTGCGGCGTCGTCGATAACGAGGGCGACGAGATCTTCTCCGACAAGGTCGGCGTCATGCTGGCGCGCGATATTTCGGCGAACATTCCGAATGCGAAATTTGTCGCCGATGTGAAATCGACCGGCCTGTTTGCGACCGATCCGGTGCTGATCAAGAACGGCGCCAAGACCGACTATTGGAAGACCGGCCACTCCTACATGAAGCGGCGCGTCAACGAGATCGGCGCGGTCGCGGGCTTCGAGAAGTCCGGCCATTTCTTCTTCAACAAGCCGATGGGGCGCGGCTACGACGACGGGCTCATTTTCGCGCTTGCGGTCTGCGACATGCTCGACCGCAATCCGACAAGGAGTATGGCCGATCTGAAGAACGCGCTGCCCAAGACCTGGGGCTCGCCGACCATGTCGCCGCACTGCGCCGACGAGACGAAATACGGCGTTGTGGACGCCGTGGTGAAGCACTTCGAGACGGCGCAGAGAAAAGGCGAGACGGTCGCCGGTCGGCCGATCCGCGATCTCGTCACCGTCAACGGCGTGCGCGTGACGGTCGAGGACGGCACCTGGGGCCTGGTGCGCGCTTCATCGAACAAGCCGGAGCTGGTGGTCGTGGTCGAGAGCCCGGCCTCTGAAGCGCGCATGCGCGAGATGTTCAAGGCGATCGACGCGGTGCTGCGCACGCATCCGGAAGTGGGCGCATACAACCAGACGATCTGATCTTGCTTTCCCCTCTGCCCGCGAAGCGGCGAGGGTAAAGAAAACAACAGCTACGGCTCTACGTCCTTGAACACGTCGATCTCGATTCCGCCCGGCAGCATCGCCCGCCAAGCCTGCAGATACGTCTGCAGGCGAACATCCCCTGCAATGCGCGAGCGGTTGACCTCCATCGACTCCGGCGTCTCGTATTCGAGGACCTGGATGAATTTGCCGGGATCGTCGACGTTTTGGATCAGCCGTACCTCCGTGCCGCCCATCATCTCGTAGAACGGCTTCGAGGCGTTGACGAAGGAGAGGATCTGGGTCGGATCCGCCGACGGCATGGTGAACCGCAGATGCAGGGTGCGCCGGACCTTGCGTTCGGTCGTTGCCATCGGCCGCTCCCTTGTTTCGCGCAGCGCCTCAGACTAGCGCGACCGCGCAAGATCGTCCCAGATGTACGCGATCTCGTCGAGTACATATCCGTCGCGGCGCTCGATGCGCAC
>JAXDNZ010000472.1:0-4107 GCA_034669185.1 Hyphomicrobiales bacterium | reverse complement strand
CGATATCCATCGAGTCGAGCACCTGCTCCTTCATCTCGCGCAGCTCGAGCCCGCCGGTGAGCTGGATCAGCCGGTCGGCGAGCGTCGACTTGCCGTGGTCGATATGCGCGACGATCGAGAAATTGCGAATATTGTTGATTGGGGACGCCGTCATGGCGCGGCAGATAACACCCGTGCCGCAGTGCGGCAAGCGATGGAGCAGCGCGCTTTCCTTCCCCTCTCCCGCCCTCGCTTCGCTCGGGCACCCTCTCCCGCAAGCGGGAGAGGGAAAGAAAATTACTCCGCAGCCACCCGTTTCTCGAAGACCATCGGTTCCAGCACGACCGGCTGGCCATCGCGTGCGACGATCAGGTGGCCCGGCGGCACGAGCTTCCAGTGGGCGCGGTCGGTGTCGAGCGGCTCGGAGACCACGACCACGTTGCCGCCGGACTCGCGATAATAGAGCGTGTTCGCGGTATCGTCGGTGCAATAGCGGAACGCATAGAGGTCGCGCCCGTCGGCCATCGCCGAGGTGAAGCGCAGCGGCTCCTTGGTGCCGCTTGCGCGCACCATGTCGGTCAGGACGCCAAGCGTATTGACGGTCGCCGCGACGGGATCGCGCTCGCCGCCGGCGCCGAGGATCGCCAGGAAGGCGGCCTCGGAATCCGTGGTGCCGATGCGCCCGGTGTAGAGCGAATCCGGAATGAGCGCCTCGGCGCGCCGCCGGATCAGCGACCAGTCGCCGATTTGCCCGTTGTGCATGAACAGGAAACGGCCGTGCGCGAACGGGTGACAGTTCGGCCGCGTGGTCGGGGTGCCGGTCGAGGCGCGCACATGGGCGAAGAACAGGTGCGAGCGGATATGGCGGCAGAGGTGGCGCAGGTTCTCGTCCGACCAGGCCGGACGCACCTCGCGATAGAGACCGGGCTCCTCGCCCTGCTCGTCGTACCAGCCGAGCCCGAACCCGTCGCCATTCGTGCGGGCATTTCCCTCCAGCGACCGCATGCTCTGCACCACGAGCGAATGCGAGGGCGCGGTGACGTAGCGTTCCAGGGTGATGGTTTCGCCGCGATAGGCGATCCAGCGGCACATGGGCGGATCCGCTCTTTCAGAATCTTCGATACTATAACGCGTCAGGCGCGCCTTGAGTCAGCCTTTCTGCCAAAAGCCTTCGAAAATTGGCGTTTTCCGGGCATCCGCGCCCTGTGGGCCGCGTTGACGCCGCCATGGGGCGAGGGACGGCCGTTTCCAAGCCGCCGCCGGCTGGGCTAGTGATTCACCAGAAATAGGGGCAGAAGCATGAACGTCGACACGATGCGGGCGATCGACCGCTATGCCGGCGTTCCGCTGTGCGCGGTCGCGACCGTGCTGGTGCGCCTGCGCTCGTGGCTGCGCGGGCAGGCGCGGCCGCTGCGGCGCGTGCTCTTCGTCGAGCTGTCCGAGATGGGCTCCACGATCCTGGCGCAGCCGGCGATGCGCAAAGCGCGCGAGCGGGCCGAGCTGTTCTTCGTGATCTTCGCCCGCAATGCGGGCTCGCTCGATCTGACGGGCGAATTTGCGCCCGCGAACGTATTCACCATCCGCGACACCAGCCTGTTTCACCTTGCGTACGACACGCTCGCGTTCCTCGTCTGGACGCGGCGCAACGACATCGACACGATCGTCGACCTCGAGCTGTTCTCGCGCGTCTCCGCGCTGCTGACCGGACTTGCCGGCGCCGACCGGTGCGTCGGCTTCTATCGCTTCCACAATGAGGGCCTCTATCGCGGCGAGATGCTGACCCACCGCGTCGCCTATAACGCGCACATCCACATCGCGAAGAACTTCATCGCGCTGGTGGAGGCACTGCTCGCGAGCGCGCCGCAAGTGCCGTACTCAAAGACGATCATCGCCGACGAGGAATTGACCGTCGCGCTGCCGAAGCCGGATGGAGCCGCCCGCGACGCGATGCTCGCGCGCATCCGCGCCGAGACTACGTTCGATCCCGCGCGGCAGCGCCTCATTCTGATCAATCCCAACGCCAGCGAACTCCTGCCGCATCGACGCTGGATGGCGGATCGCTACGCCGAGCTCATTCGCCGCGTCCTTGCGAGCCAGGCGGATGCCCTGATCGCAGTTACGGGCGCGCCGGGCGAGCGCGCGGAGGCCGAGGCACTCGCCGCCGCTGGCGGCGCGCGCTGCATCTCGCTCGCCGGCAAGACCAGGCTCGCGGAGCTGCCGGCGCTCTATGCGCAGGCCGCCCTGATGGTGAGCAACGATTCCGGTCCGGCGCATTTTGCCGCCGCCACCGGTCTGCCGACGATCGTGCTGTTCGGGCCGGAAACGCCGAAGCTCTATCAGCCGCTTGGCGCCGCGCGGGCGATCTACGCGGGACTTGCCTGCTCGCCCTGCGTCAGCGCGCACAATCACCGCAAGACCGCGTGCACCGACAACGTCTGCATGCAGGCGATCAGCGTCGAGCAGGTCTATTCGGAGGTGATGGAAACCCTCTCCGCTCGTCCCCGCGAAAGCGGGGACCCAGAGCCAAGAGCTGGATTCCCGCTTACGCGCGAATGAGCGCAGTTACCTGGGCCGCCAGACGAATACCGAGCTGACCGCGTAGTTCCAGACCGCGCCCATGACGGCGCCGCCGAGGCCGGCGATCCACCAGGTGTTGTCGTGCGCGTAGATGAAAGTCGCGACGCCGACATTGGAGACGGCGCCGATGCCGCAAATGATCATGAAGCGCACGAGTCCGGTGAGGTAGGCCCACCCGGTGAGTCGCTGGTCGCCGTAGGTCACCGCATTGTTGAGCGTGAAATTCCAGATCATCGCGCCGATGGTGGCGACCGTCTGCGCGGCGGTGAACGGCAGCGCCAGCAGCGCGGCGTCGAGCACCGCGAGATGGATGCCGACGCCGGAAAGGCCGACCAGGCAGAACAGCACGAAGCGGATCGACACCGCGTCGCCGCTGAGTTTCGCCAGCATCAGCGCCAGCAGCTCGAGTGCGAGCTTGAGCTCTGATTTGTGAGCGCCTTGCCGGTCATCGTCGCCCGCGATTTCGACGATGCGCAGCCGCCCGCGCGCGGTCGCGATCAGGTCGAGCAGCACCTGGTGGCCGAGCGGAGAGAGCGATGGCGTCAGCGTCTCGAGTGCGTCGCGGCGCATCATGAACACGCCGCTTGCCGGATCGCTCATCTCGGTGGACAGCGCCCGGCGCGTGATCGCCGACAGGCCCGCGCGGATGATGCGGCGAAATGCACCGCCGCCGGCATGGCGGCGCGTCGCGACGACGAGATCGGCCTCGCCGCGCCGCAGCGGCGCCAGCATCGCGGGGAGACGGTGCACATCGAAGCCGGGCTCCAGCATCGCGACGTAGCGCGCGCCGCTCGCCAGCATCGCGACCAGGCAAGTTTGCGTCAGCCCGTTGCGGCCGACCCGGCGGAGGCCCCGCACACGCTCGTCGCCGGCGACAGCGGCGCGAAGGGGGCCGTCGTCCGCCACATTGTCGTCGACGAACACGACCTGCCAATCGGCATCGCTGAGCGCGCCGCGCAGCTTTTCGACGATGCCGTCGATATCGTCCGCGCGCACGACCGGCACGACGATGCTCAGTTCCGGCGTCGCGGGAGGCATTGTCATCGCGCCGGTGATAGGCGAGGCGCGGCGCCGATTCAATGCATGGACGCCCTCCGGCGTCGCGTGCCATAGAGGCACGTCATTCGCAGCCACGAATTATCGCACCGGAGCCGATGCCTGCTCTTGAACCGTTTCAATGACGCGCTTGGGCAGCTCATCGAGGGGCTGATCGACCCGACACGCCGGCGCCGTGCCGCGCTCGCGTTCGTGCTCGGATACGCTGCGCTGTGGACGCTCTACGGCGTGATCGCGAAGTCGAGCCAGGACCTCAACGCCGACATGGCCGAGATGGTCGTGTGGACGCGCGAGCCGGCGCTCGGCTATCCGAAGCATCCGCCGTTGCTCGCCTGGATGCTCTGGGCCTGGTTCAAGGTCTTTCCGCTCGCCGACTGGGCCTACATTCTGCTCGCGGCGGTCACCGTCGCGATCGGCATCTATCTGGCGATCGAATTGTGCGCCGAATGGCTCGATGGCGAAAAGCTCGCCGCCGTGCCGTTCCTGCTCGCCGTC
>JAXDNZ010000471.1:0-3303 GCA_034669185.1 Hyphomicrobiales bacterium | reverse complement strand
ATCGTGGTGTCGCCATCGAGCCGCACCATGCCTTCGCGTGGGCTCACGTCGCGGATCTGCTCGACATAGTCCATCGGATGCACGCGGGCGATCTGCTCCAGCGTCGCCATCGGCGCCTGCTCGCGCGTCAGGATCTGGAATTTCTCATCTTCGAGCGCGCGTTCCACAGCGCGCAGCCGGTCGGGCCGCTCCGGATGACCGGGTGGCGTCACATGGTCAAGGCAGGCTGGGTGGGACAGAAGCAGCGTGGTCATGCGCACCAAATATAGGTCAGCGGAACGGCGATACCTAGTCTCGAGCGCGCTGGCCGGACCTAGGCCAGCTTCGCGAGACTGACCCCCGCCGGCGGCTTCATCTCGTCAGGCACGAAGAAATCGATCTGCAGCGCCTTCTCCGGATTGACGCGGTATTTGTCGAAATCGCTGACCCCCTCGCCTGCGAGGAACGTGTCGTCGATCAGGAAATTCCCGGTGAAGCTCTTCGGCTTGTTGAAGATCGCATAGGCGGCGTCCGCCAGAATCTCGGGGGTGCGCGAAGCGCTCATCAGCGCGTCGCCGCCGAGCAGGTTCTTCACCGCCGCCGTCGCGATCGTGGTGCGCGGCCAGAGCGCGTTGACGGCGACCTTGCCGCGCAATTCGCCGGCGAGGCCCAGCACCACGAGGCTCATGCCGAACTTCGCCATCGAATAGCCGGTGTGCGCCGCGAACCACTTCTCCTTCATGTCAAGCGGCGGCGAAAGCATCAGGATGTGCGGATTGGGCGCCTTGAGGAGATGCGGGATCGCGTGTTTCGACACCATGAAGGTGCCGCGCGCGTTGATCTGATGCATCAGGTCGAAGCGGCGCATGTCGGTCTGCGCGACCGGCGTCAACTGGATCGCGCTCGCATTGTTGACCACGATGTCGAGGCCGCCGAATTTCTCCGCGGTCGCATCGAGCGCCTTCTTGACCGTCTCCTCGTCGCGCACATCCACGACGATCGGCAGCGCCTTGCCGCCTGCCCTCTCGATCTCCTCGGCGGCCGAATGGATCGTGCCCGGCAGTTTCGGATGCGGCGTCTCGGTCTTGGCGGCGACCGCGACGTTCGCGCCGTCGCGCGCGGCGCGCAACGCGATCGCAAGGCCGATGCCGCGCGAGGCCCCGGTGATGAACAGCGTCTTGCCATGAAGCGACATCGCGGCCTCCCTCGCAATTTTGTTCCCCGTGCCTACATCAGCCAGGACAGATTGACGAGGGACCATGCAGCTCACCGGCATCCATCATCTGACCGCGATCTCGGCCGATGCGCCGGGTAACAAGCGCTTCTATACGGAGACCGTGGGGATGCGGCTGGTCAAGAAAACCGTGAACCAGGACCAGGTCTCCGCCTATCACCTGTTTTATGCCGACGGCCTCGCGCGGCCCGGCACGGACCTCACGTTCTTCGACTTTGACGCCCCGCCAGAACGGCGCGGCACGCATTCCATCGCGCGCACGGGGCTGCGCATCGCAGGGCCGGAGAGTTTCAAGTGGTGGAAGGAGCGCTTCAACACGGCCGGTGTGAAGTCCGGCGAGATCGCCGAACGTGACGGGCGCCTCACGCTCGATTTCGAGGACCCGGAGGGCCAGCGGCTCTCGCTGATCGACGACGGCGGCGTCGGGGAGGCGCACCCTTACGCCAAGAGCCCGGTGCCGGCGGTGCATCAGGTGCGGGGCTTGGGTCCCATCACGCTGAGTGTGCCGAAGCTCGACGCGACCGAAACCGTCCTGACGCGGCTGATGAATATGCGGAAAGCCCGCACCTATCCCCACCCGGAGAACGCGCGGCACACCGTGCACGTCTACGAGATGGGCGGCGGCGGCGCCGGCGCCGAACTGCACGTCGCGGTGCAGCCGGATCTCGCCGCGGCGGGCCAAGGCGCAGGCGGCGTGCATCACGTCGCGTTCCGCACGCCGGATGCGGAGTACGACGCGTGGGCGGAGCGGCTCGAACATTTGCGCATGCCGAACAGCGGCAAGGTCGACCGCTTCTGGTTCCGCAGTCTCTATTTCCGCGAACCGAACGGCATTTTGTTCGAGATCGCCAGCGACGGTCCTGGCTTCGGCGTCGACGAGCCGATGGACAAGCTCGGCGAGAAGCTGGTGCTGCCGCCGTTCCTCGAAGGCCGGCGCAAGGAGATTGAGGCGGGGCTGAAGCCGTTGTAGTCGGTCGTGCCGGTGCCTCTTATCCCTCCCGGCTTCGCGCGGAGGGATCAAGAGCTACTTCTTCCTCTGCAAGAACGCCTCGAACGCCTGCCGCGCCTCGGGTGACTTCAGCCGCCGCTTGAACTCGTCGGCCTCGGCATCCATACGCGTGACAATCGCGTCGGTCGCGGGCCGCATCAGCTTGCGCGAAGCCGCGACCGCCTCGGGCGGCAGTGCCGCGATCTTCTTGGCAGCCTCGAGCGCGAGCGCCTCGGCTTGACCGGCGGGCGCAACCGCATTGACCAGACCGCAGGCCTTCGCCTCTTCGCCATTGAGCGCCTTGCCCATCACGAACAGCTCAAAAGCGCGGCGGTGACCCATCAGCCCCGGCCCGATCAGCGTCGAGGCCGCCTCCGGCACAAGACCGAGAGAGACGAACGGCGTCTGGAAGCGCGCGTCGGCTGCCGCGACGGCGTAGTCGCAATGGAGCATCATGGTGGTGCCGAGCCCGACCGCGTTGCCTTCGACCGCCGCGACCAGCGGACGCTCGCTCCGCGCGAGCGCATAGAGAAAACGCATCACCGAGCCGCCAAGCCCTTCGCCGCCCATCGCGGCTTTCAGAAAATCCTGCAGGTCGTTTCCGGCCGTGAACACGCCGGGCGCGCCGGTGATCAGCACGCAGCGGATCGGCGACGCGCCGCTCGCCGTCTCCAGCGCACCGGCCATCCCGTCGTACATCGCCGTCGTAAGCGCGTTCTTCTTTTCCGGCCGGTTCATCCGCACGGTGCGGATCGGGCCTTGGTCAATGACGATGACGTTGATAGCCGACATGATTGCTCCGTCTTGTCCCTCCCCGCAGGGGGAGGGTGGACGCCGCGAAGCGGCGGCCGGGTGGGGAAAATCTCAGGTAGGCATGACCCCACCCGGCTCGCTATCGCTCGCCACCCTCCCCGCTTTGCGGGGAGGGATCAAGACAGTGCCGCGGCGGCGACGGAATCGGCGCCTTCGGTGACGGTCGTCTCGAGACCGCGGGCCTGCACGGCGATATTCTCGGCGAAGAAACGCGCCAGCGCGACGCGGCCGCCGCCATCAGAGCCACCATTCAGGCGACTCTCCGCGAGGCCCTCCTCGGCGAGCGCGC
>JAXDNZ010000470.1:0-5093 GCA_034669185.1 Hyphomicrobiales bacterium | reverse complement strand
CTTAACCAACGATCCGGTGTTCGCAGTGGACGCGGGGATTGCTCAGCGCTGGTGGATCAAGCCGTTCCTGCGCATCACGCGCGCGATGCCGCTCGATCCCACAAAGCCGATGGCGACACGCACGCTGATCAACGCGGTGCGTGACGGCAACATGGTGGTGATCTTCCCCGAAGGCCGCATCACCGTCACCGGCAGCCTGATGAAGGTCTATGACGGCGTCGGCCTGATCGCCGACAAGTCCGGCGCGCTGGTCATCCCGGTGCGCATCGACGGCCTCGAGGCGACACCGTTCTCGCGGCTCTCGCGCCGGCAGGTGAACCGGCGCTGGTTCCCTAAAGTGACCGTGACGGTGCTCGAGCCGGTCAAGCTCGCGGTCGCGCCCGAGCTCAAAGGCCGCCACCGGCGTCAAGCGGCCGGCGCGGCGCTGTACGAAATCATGTCCGACCTGGTGTTCCGCACGACCTCGACCGATCGTACCGTGCTCGACGCCGTGATCGGCGCCATGGAGGTTCACGGCGCCAAACGCATCGCCGTGGAAGACCCGGTCACCGGCTCGCTGACCTACAAGAAACTGCTCATCGGCGCCGCCGTTCTGGGCAAGAAGCTGATGCCGCTCGCCGCCGAAGGCAAGGCGCTCGGCGTGATGCTGCCGAACGCGAACGGCGCCGTCGTCACCATCCTCGGCGTGATGTCGGCGGGGCGCGTTCCCGCGATGATCAATTTCACGGCCGGCGCCACGAACATCCTGGCGGCCTGCAAGGCCGCGCAAGTCGACACGATCGTTACCTCGCGCGCTTTCGTCGACAAGGGCAAGCTTGGGCCAGTCGTCGAGCAGCTCGCCCAGGCGATGACCGTCGTCTATCTCGAGGACGTGCGGGCGACGGTCAGCACCAGCGACAAGATCCGCGGCCTGCTCGCGCACAAGCATCCGCTGGTAAAGCGCAGCCCCGACGATCCGGCGGTGATCCTGTTCACCTCGGGTTCGGAGGGCGCGCCGAAGGGCGTCGTCCTCTCCCACCGCAACATGCTGGCGAACGCCGCGCAGGCGGCCGCGCGCATCGACTTCGGCCGCGGCGACAAGCTGTTCAACGTGCTGCCGGTGTTCCACTCATTCGGTCTGACGGCCGGGACGATTCTGCCGCTGGTCTCGGGCGTGCCGATCTATCTCTACCCTTCGCCGCTGCACTACCGCACCGTGCCGGAGCTGATCTACGGCGTGAACGCCACCATCCTCTTCGGCACCGACACGTTTCTTGCCGGCTACGCGCGCGCCGCTCACCCGTATGACTTCCGGTCGTTGCGCTACATCCTCGCCGGCGCCGAGCCGGTGCGCGAGTCGACTCGCCGCACCTACATGGAGAAGTTCGGCCTGCGTATCCTCGAAGGCTATGGCGTGACCGAGACCGCGCCCGTGCTCGCGCTCAATACGCCGATGTTCAACAAGTTCGGCACCGTCGGTCGGCTGATGCCCGGTTGTACCCTGCGGCTCGAGCCGGTGCCCGGGGTCGACGAAGGCGGGCGCCTCTACGTGAAGGGCCCGAACGTGATGCTCGGCTATCTCAAAGCCGACAATCCCGGCGTGCTCGAGCCGCCGGACGAGGGCTGGCACGACACCGGCGACATCGTGACGATCGACGCGCAAGGCTTCGTCACCATCAAGGGCCGCGCCAAGCGCTTCGCCAAGATCGGCGGCGAGATGGTCTCGCTCGCGGCGGTCGAGATGCTCGCGGCGGCGCTGTGGCCGGACGTGCCCTCGGCGGTCGCGACCGCGCCCGATCCGCGCAAGGGCGAGCGCCTCGTGCTGGTCACGCAGAAGAAGGATGCGACGCGCGCCGAATTCCAGAGCTTCGCCAAATCACGCGGTGCGGCCGACCTGATGATTCCCGCCGAAGTCGTCGTGGTCGACAAGGTGCCGGTGCTCGGCACCGGCAAAATTGACATGGTTGGCGTCGCCAAGCTGGTGGCGGAGCGGGCAGTCGCGAGTGCGGTACCGCAGGAGAGCGCGGTGGCGTGACGGTGCACGGCCGGATCCGATGAAGATCGCGCTGCTCACCATCTCCGACGAGAATTTCCGCGAGATCGCGGATCGCACGTTTCCGTCGATGCGCCGCTACGCGGACGCCTTCGGCCTCGAATTTCTGCCCAGGCCCATCGCGCTCTCGGACCGCCCGACGTCTTGGGGAAAGATCTTGCAGGTACGCGAGGTCCTGCGGTCCGGCTTCGACTATTGCTTCTATGTCGACGCAGACACGATGTTCGTGCGCTTCGATGCCGACATTCGCGACAGCATCTCCGCGGGAAAAGACCTGCATCTGTGCTGGCACTGCGCGGATAATTCCGAGAGCTACGCCGCGATACCTGGTCACTTCAACGCCGGCGTCGCGGTGTGGCGCAATTCCGCGTGGTCGTTCGGTTTTCTCGACGAGATCTGGCGGCAAACCGAATTCATCCACCACCCATGGTGGGAGCAGGCGGCGACCCTGCATCTTCTCGGATACCGCGCGCTCCTCGGCGGCATCGACGCTCCGGATCAGCGATACGCCTCGCATGTCGCGCGCCTTCCGATCGATTGGAATGCGCTGGTCGGATACAGCGCGGCGCCGGACCCGATCCTTCGGCATTTCGCCGGACGGCCGAGCGCCCGCCGCATGGTCGAGCTCGATCGCGAGCTGGCGCTGCAGCCGGTCCGCGAGATGCTGCCGGCCGATGCGCGGCGGGTCTTATCCGGGCAACTGAACCTGATGTCGCATCAGTCGCAACACGCCGAAAGCGCGATCGCGCAAGCAGCGGAAGACTTGGAGCACGCCAGGGAGCAGACCGCGCTCGCGCAAGGTGAAGCGCGGGTGGCGCTGGAGCAAATGAGTCGCGCCCAGGCTCAGGCCGAAGAGGCTGTGCGGCAACAGAGCGCCGCGCAGGGCGCGGCGCGGGAGGCGGAACGTCAGATGACCCTCGCGCAGGCATCGGCCAAAGACGCCGAGCGCCAGAGAGACAGCGCACAAGCCCGTGCGTCCGAGGCCGAGCGCCAGATGGAACAGATTCGGCTCGATCGCGAGGCGCTGCTGCGGTCCCCCGCCAAACTGGCCCGGAGCCTGCTGCGCGCCGCGCGCAACACGCTGCGCAACCGCGACTGATCCTATGCCGGGCCGCGACTCCAGCAGGCCAGCCAGTTCATCGTGACCGGCCGGTTCTCGTTCACCGCGAACCACCGGTCGATCCCGCTCCATTGCCGGAGCGCCGCAGAACCGTTCGGATCGCGCGCGCCTTCCACGATGGTTTCGACGTCATGGCTGCGCACAAACCGCTGTTGCAGCACCGGCGTGATTTGCGGATCGACGAAGTCATGGCATTCGACGATGATGTCGCAGCGGCCCAGACCATCGACGTGCGCGGGATCGAGGAGCGTGAGCTCGTCCCCTTCGCAATCGACGATGAGCAACGTGCGTTCGATGTCGGAAACGACTTGCAGCAGCGACTCGCGCGAGCAAGCGCCCTTGACGATGCAGCGGTCCGCGACGCCGTTTGCGGCTGCGGCACGCCGGCAAATGTCCTGACCTCTTTCATCCTTTTCGTATGCGATCACCCGCGCGTCCGGCAACAATCGCGCCATGCCCACCGCGTAATAGCCTTCCGCGCATCCGATGTTGACGATACTGGCCGGCCGGCGCGCAGCCGCCTTCGCGATGGTCGGGTGCAGTTCGGCTTCATAGAGCCCGAGCAGTTTTGGCGCGATGTCGCCATCGCCCCAGCAGGCCTCGGCGGGAAGCGTCATACCGGCGAACGGCCCCGAGGCGACGACCAGACCCTGACCCTCGATCAGGGCCTGGTTGATCTCCCTGCGCCTGGCGAGCGCGGCGAGGATGAGCTCCGGCGGAAGTTCCCTAAGCATAGGCCCGCTGCAGCTCCGCGATATCGAGCTTGACCATCTTGAGCACCGCTTCCATCACGCGTCTGGCCCGTGCGCGGTCCTTGTCGCGAAGATGCGGAACGATGCTGGCCATGATGTTTCCTATCCGTATGTGTGTTTTCGGCCGTTGATGTCTTCGACCACAGCGCCCGCATCGCCGCACATGTCGAGGTAAGCTTGGCCGGCAGGAACCTTGCCGAAACCGCCGGGAATATCGAGCACATAGGTCGGTTGCGCCAGGCCGGAGACGCGGCCGCGCAGTGCGCGCATCAGCGCCTGTCCCTCGGCAAGTGTGGTGCGGAATTGACTCGTGCCGGGCGCGAGATCGGCGTGATGCAGATAATACGGCTTGACGCGCGCTTCGACGAAGGCGCGCATGAGCGCGGCAAGCGTCTCGACGTCGTTGTTGACACCGCGCAGCAACACCGACTGGCTCACCATCGGAATGCCGGCATCGACGATGCGCGCACAGGCCGCGCGCACGTCTTGAGTGAGCTCGCGCGGATGATTGGCGTGCAGCGCCACGTAAGTCGTCTTGCCGTGCGCTTTCAGCGCGTGCACCAGCGACGGCGTTATGCGCTCCGGCGCGACCACGGGCACACGCGTATGCAGGCGGATTATCTTCACATGAGAGATCGCAGCGATGCGTTGCATGACCGCGCCGAGCCGGCGTGCCGAGAGCACCAGCGGATCACCGCCGGTCAGGATTACTTCCCAGATGTCGGGGTGAGCATGGATATACGCGAGCGCCGCGTCGAGCTGCTCCGCGCTCAACGTCTGCTTGCGGGGCCCGACCATCTCGCGGCGGAAGCAAAAGCGGCAATAGACCGCACAGACGTTGACCAGCTTGAGCAGCACGCGGTCCGGATAGCGGTGCACGACGCCGGCGACCGGGGTGTGCGCGTCGTCTCCGATCGGGTCAGCGCGCTCGTCCGGTGCGGCCGTGAGCTCCGCGAGGTCGGGGATAAACTGGCGTGCGATCGGATCGGCCGGATCGTCGCGGTCGATCAGGTCGACGATCCCGGGAGTCACCGCGATTGCGTAACGCCGCGCGAGGTCGGCCAGTCCGGCCTGCCTTTCGCGCGGCGCGAAGCCGGATTCCACCAGATCGAGGGCCGTTGTCAGTGTTTTGCGGCTTGTCATCGCGGACGGTCTAACGCGGCTCGGCCACCGGCGTCCACAGCACCTG
>JAXDNZ010000469.1:0-21540 GCA_034669185.1 Hyphomicrobiales bacterium | reverse complement strand
GGAAGCGCTCGGCGTTGCCGATCAGCGGCCGGATGCGTGACCACAGCTTTTCATCGGCAGGCGTCAGCCGCACCTCGTGACCGGGCAGGCGCACCCAGGCGCCATCCAGCGCGACCTCGCGCGCGCGTGCAAGTCCCTGCAGCATCGCGGCGAAGGCCGGGGCCGGAAGACGCGGTTCGAGCTGTAGGCGCAGCCGCTCAAGCCCGAGGCCGGGGAGATCGGGGTTGTCGGCGTGGAAAGCTTCGAGCGCGGCTGCGAGGCTGCGCCGCAGTGCCAGCCAGGTGGCGGGCGAGAGGACGAGCGATGTGCCCGGAATGCGGATGACGGTGCCGCGCTCGGCGAGCGCGTCGGCTTCCACTGCCGCGAGCGCGCGGTCGCGCGCGAATGCCGCAAGATCGACGAAGCGGGGGGCACGCTCAAGCAGCCCCGCGAGCGCGGCACCGGGCTCGGCGATGGCGTGGGCTTCGAGCTGCGCCAGCCGTTCCGGCGTGCGGCGCTTGCGCGCGGGCGCGCGCAGGTCGAGGAATCGTCCGCCGCCGATGGTGCGCTGCGCCGTGCCGTCGCGCAGCACGAAGCGGTCGCCGGCGGCTGCCGCGATCGGGCGCTCGAGCACGAGCTGGACGAAGCTTTCCGTACCCGGCGCGACCGGGGTCTCGCCCAGCAGCACCACGCGCGCCGCAACATCGGCCGCCGCGTGATGCAGCCGCACCGGCATCCATTGCGCGATTGGCTTTTGCTCGCTCGCGAGCACACGCAAGGCAGCATCGATGCGCGCGGTCGGTGCATGCAGATCGGAATCGAGCGCGACGTGGCCGCGCGAGATCGCGTCCTTGGTGATGCCGTCGCCGGCGAGATTGAGCGCACAGCGCTCGCCGGCTTGCCCACGCTCGGCCGGACGGTTCTGCGCGTGGATCGAGCGCACGCGGGCGGACAAGCCGGACGGACTGACGGTGACGCGATCCCCGACGTTCACGGCGCCGGACAGGACCGTGCCGGTGACGACGGTGCCGGTTCCGGCGAGCGTGAAACAACGATCGACCGCGAGGCGGAAGCGGCCGCGAGCGGTACGCGCGCCAAGCGCGGAGGCGGCGGCAAACAGGTGCGCGCGCAGAGTCTCGACGCCTTCGCCGCTCACGACCGAAACCGGAACGATCGCGGAGCCCGCAAGGCCGGTACCCCCGAGGGCACTCGCGATCTCCGTCTTGAGCTGCGCCCGGCGCTCCGGACCCGCGAGATCGGCCTTGGTCAGTGCGACGACGCCGCGCGTGATGCCGAGCAGGTCGACGATCGCCAGATGCTCCAGCGTCTGCGGCATCACGCCGTCGTCGGCCGCGATCACCAGCAGCACGAAATCGATGCCGGTCGCGCCGGCCAGCATGTTGTGCACGAACTTCTCGTGGCCCGGCACGTCGACGAAGCCGACCACCGCGCCATCGGGGGCCGGCAGGTAGGCAAAGCCGAGATCGATCGAGATGCCGCGCGCTTTTTCCTCTTTGAGGCGATCGGTGTCGACGCCGGTCAGCGCACGCGTGAGCGAGGTCTTGCCGTGATCGATATGGCCGGCGGTGCCGACGATCACGACGCGATCTCCGGATCGAGCGGGCCAAGGTTTGCAACGAATCCGCTTTCATCCTCAAGGCAGCGCAGATCGAGGATCAGCGCCTGCTCCTCGACGCGACCGATCACCGGCACGGCCAACCCGCGCAGCCGGGCGGCGAGACGGCTCAGCGCGCGTCCGCCCCCGCGTGTCGCGGTCGGGCGGATCGCTAACCCGGTGCTCGGCACCGTTTCCATCGGCAGCGCGCCGGAGCCGATCTGGCTCGCGCACGCAATCACCTCGACCGAAAACGCGTCGCCGACGCCCTTTGCGACCGTGGGCATGATCCGCCGCGCCAGCGCTTCGATCTCCTGTCCGGATCGCGCCAGCAGCCACAGCGTCGGCAGGCGCTGCGTCAGCCGATCCGGATCGCGGTAAAGCCTGAGTGTCGCTTCCAGCGCGGCAAACCGTATCTTGTCGACGCGCAACGCGCGCTTCATCGGGTTTCTGTTGATCTTCGCCAGCAGATCCTTGCGGCCCACGATGAAGCCGGCCTGCGGCCCGCCGAGCAGCTTGTCGCCCGAGAACGTCACGAGATCTGCGCCGTCCGCGACCGCCTTGGCGACGGTCGGCTCGTGCGCGAGACCGAAGCGCGCAAGATCGATCAGGGTGCCGGAGCCGAGGTCGTGCACCAGCGGCACGTTGCGTTCGCGCGCGATCGCCGCCAGCTCGCGCGCGCCGACCTCCTTGGTGAAGCCCTCGATGCGGTAGTTCGAGGTGTGCACCTTGAGCACAAGCCCGGTCTTCTCGCCGATCGCGGCAATATAGTCTTTCGGATGCGTGCGGTTGGTGGTGCCGACCTCGACCAGCTTCGCGCCCGCCCGCGCCATGATGTCGGGCATGCGAAAAGCGCCGCCGATCTCGATCAGCTCGCCGCGCGAGACGATCGCCTCGCGCCCCTTGGCCAACGTATTGAGCACGATCAGCACCGCGGCGGCGTTGTTGTTGACGACTGTCGCGTCCTCGGCGCCGGTCAGCTCGCACAGCAGCGCGCGCAGATGATCGTCGCGCTCGCCGCGCTTGCCGGTCGCGAGATCGAATTCGATCGCGATCGCGTTGCGCATCGCCGCGACCGCGGCTTCGACCGCCTCTTCGGCGATCAGCGCGCGGCCGAGACTGGAGTGAAGCACCGTCCCGGTGAGATTGAACACGGATTTGAGGTTCGGCCGTGCATCGGCTTGGAGCCGCGCGAGGGCACACGCGGCGACATCGGCGGCCGTAACGACGGAGCGGGCGGCGCGGGCCGCGGCGAGTGTTGCGCGCACGGCCGCGACGACGGCGGGCCGGCCGAAGCGCGCGGCCGCCGCCCCGGCAGCGGATGTGCGCAGCACCTCATCGACGGAGGGGAGCCTGTGGAGATCGGCGATCGGTACCGGATCGTGCTGCGCGGCACCGATCTTGCTCATATTCCGCCCTCACGAACCGCACCGGCCACGTGGCAGCCAAGCTTAGCGCACCGGTGCCGCCGGCGCTATTCGGCCGTCGGTGCCCCGTTCGCGCGACCCCCGGCCAGCCGTCGCCGCGCTGCCCTTGACGAAGCCTGTCGCGCCGGAAAAGGTCGCCCTTCGCGGGCCAAGGCGCCCGTAAAGGAGCTTCCCGTGCCCATTCCCGTCAAATTTCGCGGTCGCCTGAGCATCCCGGCGGTCGCCGCGCCGATGTTCCTCGTCTCCAACCCCGATCTCGTCGTAGAATGCTGCCGCGCCGGCATCCTCGGCACGTTCCCGGCGCTGAACCAGCGTTCCAGCGCCGACTATGAGGCGTGGCTGGTCGAGATCAACGACCGGCTCGCGCGCATCGAGCGCGATACCGGCCGCGCTGCCGCGCCTTACGGTGTGAACCTGATCGTCCACAAGTCGAACCCGCGCGTGCAGGCGGACCTGGAGCTCTCGATCAAGCACAAGGTGCCGCTGATCATCACCTCGCTCGGTGCCGTCAAGGAACTGGTCGGTGCGGTGCAGGGCTATGGCGGGCTCGTGTTCCACGACGTCATCAATATGCGTCACGCGCGCAAGGCCGCCGAGGCCGGGGTCGACGGACTGATCGCGGTATGCGCCGGCGCCGGTGGGCATGCCGGACTGTTGAGCCCGTTCGCGCTCATTCCGGAAATCCGCCGCTTCTTCGACCGCACAATCCTCCTCTCGGGCGTGATGTCGACCGGGCGCCACGTGGCGGCCGCGCGCATGCTCGGCGCCGACCTCGCCTATCTCGGCACGCGCTTCATCGCGACGCGCGAGAGCATGGCACCAGCTGCGTTCAAGGACATGATCGTCGCGACGCGCGCCGATGACATCGTCTACACGGCGGCGATCAGCGGCGTGCACGGCAACTTCCTGCGCCCCAGCATCGACGCGACCGGCGCGCAGATCGACCTGGGAGCGTCGACCAAGCAGCTCAACCTCGATCACGAGACGCGCGCCTGGAAGAACGTGTGGTCGGCGGGCCAGGGCGTCGGCAGCATCGACGACGTGCCGACGACAGGGGAACTTTGTGCGCGGCTCGTGCGTGAATATCGCGACGCGATGCAGGAGGCTGCCGACGAGTTCGCGCAAGCCGCCGCGGCCGCCTGAAGGACGCGGATGCAGGAGCAAAAAGAACGGGTTGCCCTGACCTCGATCGCCGCGTCCGGCCTGCTCACGCTCGCCAAGGCGATTGTCGGCTTGCTCTCCGGCTCGCTCGCGCTCCTCTCGGAAGCCGGCCACTCGGCGCTCGATTTTGCCGCGACGGTGATGACCTATTTCGCGGTACGTGTCTCCGGCAAGCCCGCCGACGAGGAGCATCATTACGGTCACGGCAAGGTCGAGAGCGTGACCGCGTTGATCGAGACCGGGCTCCTGTTCTTCCTCTCGGGCATCGTGATCTGGGAGGCGGTAAAGCGGCTGCTCGGCGAAGCAAGCCATCTGGTCGAAGCCAGTGTTTGGGCCTTCGCGGTCATCATCGCGTCGATCGTGGTGGATTTCTTCCGCGCGCGCCTGCTCTATCGCGTGGCGAAGGAAACCGTGAGCGAGGCGCTTGAAGCCGACGCGCTGCATTTCGGTTCCGACATGTGGTCGTCGATCGCGGTGCTGGCGGGCCTCGCCGGGGTCGCGCTCGGCTTCCCGCTGGCGGACGCCGTTGCCGCAATCGTGGTCGCGGTGTTCATCCTGATCGCCGGCTGGCGGCTCGGCCGGCGCACCGTGGACACGCTGACCGACACCGCGCCCGCGGGCGCTGCGGACCGCATCACCGCGGCGGCAAGGCGTGTGTCGGGCGTGGTCGCGGTCGAACGCGTGCGCGCGCGCGCGGTCGGCGCAACTTTGTTCGTCGATCTCGTGGTGGCAGTGAGCCGCACGCTGCCGCTCGACCGCGTCGCCGAGATCAGGACCGCCGTCACGCGCGCGATCAAGAACCAGATGCCGGAGGCGGAGGTCGATGTCACGACCGAACCGCGCGCACTGAGCGATGAGACGGTGCTGGAGCGTGTGATGGTGATCGCGCGCAATCAGGCGCTCGCCGTGCATCATGTGACCGTGCAGGCAGTCGGGGAGCGGTTGTCGGTTTCGCTCGATCTCGAAGTCGATGGAGCGCTGTCGCTCGGTCAGGCGCACGAAATCGCGGACGGGCTTGAGACTGCGGTGCGCGCGGAACTCGGGACCGGTGTCGAGGTGGAGACCCATATCGAGCCGCTGCAAATGGGCGGGGTTGCCGGGCGCGACGCACCGGCCGAGCGCGTTGTCGCCGTACGCAACGCGCTCGCCGAGGCCGCGCGCACCATCGCTTTCGTCGGAGAGGTGCATGACGTTCGCGTGCGCGAGACCGGCGAGGGCGAAATCGTCAACTTCCACTGCCGCGTCGACCCCATGCTCACGGTGCAGGACGTGCACGAGAAGGTCGACGAGGTCGAACGCGCGCTGCGGCGCAAATTCCCGACCGTCAAGCGCGTGATCGGCCACGCCGAGCCGCGCACGACCCGTATCTGACGGGCTTGTGCGCGCCGTTAACGTTTGGTTTGTAGGCTCGGCATACCCACCCCGCCCTCGCGCGATGATGCCGGCCACAATGCGGGCATAGATCGCCGCTACCCCGCGACAATCAACGCCGAGAGTCGAAACACCGCATGATGCGCACCGAACAGGCCCGTCCCGTCCGTCTTGAGGATTATCGCCCGCCGGACTGGCTGGTGGAGATGGTTGAGCTCGACGTGTCGCTGCATCCGACAGCGGCGCGCGTGCGCGCCACGCTGGCGCTGAAACCCAATCCGGACAGCGCGGCGCCCGCGCCGGTGGTGCTCGACGGCGACGGCCTTACGCTGGTCTCGATCAGGCTCGACGGCGCGCCGCTGGCCGCGGACAGCTTCATCGCGACGCCCGACAGCCTCACGATCGCGCAGCCGCCGGCCGGGCCGTTCCGGCTGGAGATCGACACGGTGGTCGATCCGTCCGCCAATACGCAGCTCATGGGGCTCTATCGCTCGAACGGCACCTACTGCACCCAGTGCGAGGCCGAGGGCTTCCGCCGCATCACCTATTTCCTGGACCGTCCCGACGTGATGGCAATCTACACGACGCGCATCGAGGCGGAAAAAAGCGAAGCCGCGCAGTTGCTCTCGAACGGCAACCTGATCGCATCGGGGGATGTGCCGGGCTCGACGCGTCACTTCGCGGTTTGGCACGATCCGTTCCCCAAGCCTTCGTATCTTTTCGCGCTTGTCGGCGGCAACCTGGCCTGCGTCGAGGATCAATTCCTCACCATGTCGGGGCGCCAGGTGACACTGCGCATCTATGTCGAGCCTGGCAAGGAGGATCGCTGCCGCTGGGCGATGGATTCGCTCAAGCGCGCGATGCGCTGGGACGAAGAGACATTCGGCCGTGAATACGACCTCGACATCTTCATGATCGTCGCGGTGTCCGACTTCAACATGGGCGCGATGGAGAACAAGGGGCTCAACGTCTTCAACGACAAGCTGGTGCTGGCCAGCGCGGAGACTGCGACCGACAGCGACTATGTGAGCATCGAGGCGGTGATCGCGCACGAGTACTTCCACAACTGGACCGGAAACCGCATCACCTGCCGCGACTGGTTCCAGCTCTGCCTCAAGGAGGGTCTGACGGTTTTCCGCGACCAGGAGTTCACCGCGGACCAGCGTTCACGGCCGGTCGAGCGGATCACCGACGTGCGCGGCTTGCGCGCCTTTCAGTTCGTCGAGGACGCCGGCCCGCTCGCCCATCCGGTGCGCCCGACCGTCTATCATGAGATCAACAACTTCTATACCGCGACCGTCTACGAGAAGGGCGGCGAAGTCGTGCGCATGCTCAAGACCTTGCTCGGGCCGGGCGGCTTTCGCAAAGGCATGGATCTCTATTTCACGCGCCACGACGGACATGCGGCGACCGTGGAGCAATTCGTGCAGTGCTTCGCCGACGCCAACAATACCGACCTCACGCAGTTCATGCGCTGGTACGCGCAGGCCGGCACGCCCGAGATTGCGGTGACCGGCTCGTTCGACGCCAAGGCACAGACCTACCGCCTCGACGTCGCACAGGCCGTACCGCCGACGCCAGGGCAGCCGGTCAAGGACCCGGTGGTGATCCCGCTCGCGATCGGCCTGATCGGACCGGACGGACGCGACATGTCGCTTTCGCTCGATGACGGGCGCCCTGTCGTGCGCGGCGTGCTGCCGGTGACGCAGCCGGCGCAGAGCTTCCAGTTCACCGGCGTCACCGCGCGGCCGGTGCTCTCGCTCAACCGGGGTTTCTCGGCGCCGATCAAGGTCAACGCCAGCCTTTCGGCCGACGATCTGCGCTTCCTTGCCGCGCACGATAGCGATCCGTTCAACCGCTGGCAGGCCGTGCAGTCGCTCGCCACCGCGTTGCTCGTGGAAAACGTCGCGGCATTGCGTGCCGCGAAGGAGCCGCGCGAGGACGAGGGACTGACCGGGGCGCTTGCCGCGACCCTCGCAGACGGCGCGCTCGAACCGGCCTTCGTGGCGCTGACGCTGACCATGCCGAGCGAAGCCGACATCGCGCGCGACATCGGGCGCGACGTCGATCCCGACACGATCTTCATGGCGCGCACGCATCTGCGCGTTGCGCTCGGGCTCAAGCTCGGACCGACGCTACGCGAGACCTATCGGGCGATGCGCGACGACGGCCCGTTCAGCCCGGATGCCGCGAGCGCAGGACGGCGCGCGCTCAAGAACGTGTGCCTCGATCTTCTCGCCGCGGCCGGCTCCTCGGCAATTGCGCTCGCGGCACGGCAATACTGGGAGGCCGGCAACATGACCGACCGCATGGCGGCGCTCGGCACGCTCTCCCTCTATGCGGTGGCGGAGCGCCAGGCCGCGATCGACGACTTCTATCGGCGCTATTCCGCCGATCCCCTGATCATCGACAAGTGGTTCTCCCTGCAGGCCGCGATCCCCGAAGCCGCGACGCTCGAGCGCGTGCGTGTGCTCGCCGCCCATCCGGCGTTCTCGATGGGGAACCCGAACCGGGTGCGCGCGCTGATCGGCGCGTTCGCACAGGCGAACCAGACCCAGTTCAACCGCGCCGACGGCGCCGGTTACGACTTCGTGGTCGAAAGCGTGCGTGCGCTCGATGGGAAGAACCCGCAGGTCGCCGCGCGCCTCGCCACCGCGTTCCGCAGTTGGCGCGCGCTGGAGCCTTCTCGCCGCGGCCGCGCCGAGGCCGCGCTGCGTCGCCTGGCGGCCGAGACGACGCTCTCGCGCGATGTCGCCGACATCGTCGCGCGCTCGCTTGCCTCGACCTGAGAGTCTCGCGAAGCAAAGAAACGCCGATCAACCGGGCATTTTTCGCATTTCTTCGGGCGCGCTTAACGCTTCCCGCGCGCGAATATTTTTTTCGTGTCAGTGATTCTCCGACTCTCGACAAATCACAAGAATTCGATTCAGATCGAAACTGATTCGGCGAGATGCGGCACATCTTCCGTATCGAAGGTGACGGGGACATTCCGAACGGAGGCCTGCGATGGCGCGCGCCGAAAGCGCGAGCGCGTCGACGCGTTCCGATTCCATCAAGGGATTGGCGCAAGCGGTGGCGAAGCCTGCCTATCGCAGGCTGCTGACCGCCGAACCGGTGCTGCGGCGCGCGGTGCCGGTGCTCATCGTCGCCTTCCTGGTGACGCTCGGCATCGCGGCGGTCATCGATATCCGCGAGCGGCACCGGCAGGCCATCGCGAAGTCCGCCGATGATCTTGACCTGATCGCCACCGTCATCGCCGAGCGCATCGAGCACAGCACCGAAGGCGCCGCGGACGCGCTGGCGCGCGGCTTCCGTGCCTTCGAGAATGTCGAGTGGGCGAAAGCGACCGCGGCCGGGCGGCTGGTCCTGCTGACCGATCATAGCAGCACCATCATCGCCACACAGCCGCCGCTGAACGGCTATCTCGGCCGCAAGCTCAACGAGGCGATCGGGCGCGATCCGCGCGCCGAAGTCGTAGCGCGGGGCAACAATGTCGACGAAACGACGCTGATCGACGGCACGCCGATCCTGCTGATCGCCCGCGCCCTCAAAGCCCCGCTCGGGCAGATCGCGATCACGCAACGCCGTTCGGCGGCGCTGATCGAATGGCGCGCCGACACCGCGCTCGCCGTCACGTTGTTCTCCACCACCGGCTTCGTGGTGCTGATGCTCGGCTTCGCATTCCTGTGGCAGTCGCGGCTGATGCGCGAGACCGCGGAGATCGATGATACCGTCCGCGGCCGCATTGATGCCGCGCTCAACAGCGGACGCTGCGGCTTGTGGGACTGGGATCTCGCGAGCGGCCGGATCTTCTGGTCCCAGTCGATGTTCGACATTCTCGGCCTGCCGCAGCACAACAAGCTTTTGAGTTTCGGCGAGATCAGCGCGCTGGTCCACCCCGACGACGTGCAGCTCTACGAGCTTGCGACCGAGATCGCCGACGCACGTTCGTCGGCGATCGATCGCGCCTTCCGCATGCGCCACGCGCGCGGCGACTGGGTGTGGTTGAGGATGCGCTGCGAACTCGTGCGCCAGACAGGCGAGCCGCATCCGCACCTTATCGGCATCGCGGTCGACATCACCGACCAGAAGCGCCTCGCCGAGAGAACCGCGACCGCGGACATGCGCCTGCACGACGCGATCGAGGCGATATCCGAGGCGTTCGTGGTGTGGGATGCCGACAACCGCCTGGTCCTGTGCAACTCGAAATTCCAGAGCCTGCACGGCCTGCCCGACGACAGCGCCACGCCCGGCACTCCTTACGAGGACATCGCGGCATTCGGCAACACGCCGATCGTGCGCAAGGACCTGAACGCCGCGCGCGCGGCGCCGGGAGCACGCACCTTCGAGGCGCAGCTCGATGATGGACGCTGGCTGCAGATCAGCGAGCGCCGCACCAAGGACGGCGGCTTTGTCTCGGTCGGCACCAACATCACGGCGCTGAAGCTGCATGAGGAAAAGCTGATCGAGAGCGAGAAGCAGCTCAAGGCCATGGTCGTCGACCTGCGCACCTCGCAGCACGCGCTGGAGCAACAAACGCAGCAGGCCTCGTATCTGGCGGAGAAATTCGCCGAGCAGAAGGACCGCGCCGAGGAAGCGAACCAGGCGAAATCCGCCTTCCTCGCCAACATGAGCCACGAGCTGCGCACCCCGCTCAACGCCATCATCGGCTTCTCTGAGATCATGGAGTCCGGTCTGTTCGGTCCTCTCGGCGACAGCAAGTATCTCGAATACTGCCGCGACATCGGCGAGAGCGGACGCTACCTGCTCGACGTCATCAGCGATGTCCTCGACATGTCGAAGATCGAGGCCGGGCGCATGCGCTTCGAGCTCGAGGAGATCACGCTCGACGCGCTGCTCGCCGACGCGGTGCGGCTGGTTGGGCCGCGCGCCGAGCAGAAGCAACTCACGCTGGCGGCGGAAATCGAACCCGACATCCGGCTGCGTGCCGACCGGCGCACCATCAAGCAGATCGTCGTCAATCTGCTCTCCAATGCGGTGAAGTTCACGCCCGACGGAGGGCGCGTCACCATGCGCGGGCGTATCGCGGGCGGCTATGTCTCGATCGCGGTCGAGGATAACGGCGTCGGCATCCCACGCGAGGCGATGAAAAAGCTCGGCAAGCCGTTCGAGCAGGTCGAGAGCCAGCTCACCAAGCATCACGGCGGATCGGGGCTCGGCCTTGCGATCGCAAAGTCGCTCGCCGAATTGCACGGCGGCGCGATTCGCATCCGTTCCTCGCTCGGCGTCGGCACGATCGTGCTGGTGCGGCTGCCAGTGAATGGACCGCCGGCGGCGATACCGGAGCAGAACGCGGCGTAACGGCGGCTGGAAGTTACGGCGCCCTCCCGAGGATCCGCACGAAGCTCGCGCGCACCTTGGCCTGCGTCTCGTTGAGGTGCGCCTCGAGCGTCGCGAAGTCCGGCACGTCGGCGGCACGCGCGAGCAGCTTGAGCAGCTCCGGTCCGGCCGCTTTCGGATCGAACGGCCCGGCAAGGCAGAGCCGCAGGATTTGCGTGAGGTTCTGGTAGAGCCGGACCGCCGGGCGCAGCACGTCGGCGTCCTGCGGCTTGAGCAAACCGAGGCGCGCGGCCTTGTCGAGCACGCGCGCGGTCGCGGTGTCGAGAAGATCAGGCGTCTCGCCGGCATGACGGAGCTGGAGATACTGCGCGATGAACTCGATATCGACCAGTCCACCGGCGACGTATTTCAGGTTCCAACGCTCCTTGTCACCTTTCTCCGCCGCGATCGCGGCACGCATTTCGACCACGTCGCCGGCAATCACGTCATTGTCGCGCTGACGGCACAGCACGTCGCGAATGATGCGCTCGACCCGCGCCGCGAACGCAGGTGAACCGGAAACGATGCGCGCGCGTGTGAGCGCGAGGTGCTCCCAGGTCCAGGCCTCGTTCTCCTGATAGCTCTCGAACGAGCCGAGCATGGTCGCGACCGGTCCGGAGCGCCCGGACGGGCGCAGCCGCATGTCGACATTGTAGAGCGCGCCGTAATTCGTCTGAGCGGCGAGCGCGCTGACGAGACGCTGGGTGACGCGCGCATAATATTGCGTGCCGTAGAGCGGCCGCGCGCCGTCGGACTGCGGCTCATTCTCGTCGAAGTCGTAGACAATGATGAGGTCGAGGTCGGACGCCGCCGTCATCTCGCGCCCGCCGAGCTTGCCGAGCGCGAGCACGACACTCTCCTGTCCGCGCAGTCGCCCGTGCGTCTTGGCAAAGCTCTCCTCCACGGCGCGATGCACCGCACGGATGATCACGTCGGCGAGACGCGCGAAGGCCTCTCCTGCCTGCTCGGCTGACACGGTGCCGGAGAGGATGCGCGCGCCGATCAGGAACATCTGCTCCTGGCCGAACTGGCGCGCGCGGTCGAGGAAATCCTCGTAGGTGCGCGCTTCGCGCAGCGAGGCGGCCAATCCGGCGGCGAGCTTGTCGGCGTCGGGCAGCGCGCCGAAGAACGACGGCTCGATCAGCGCGTCCATCACCTGCGGATGCCGCGCCAGGATCGCGGCGAGCCGCGGCGCGGTGCCGAGCGCAAGCGCGAGCAACGCAACGAGGTCGGGATTGCGGAGAAGGAGGGAGATCAGCCGCGCGCCGCCGTGCAGACCGTCGAGGAAGCGATCGAGGGCGACAAGCGCGCCATCGGGGTTCTCGGCGCGGGCGATCTGGTCGATCAGCACGGGAACCAGGTCGGCAAGGTGCTCGCGCGCGAACTCGCTGCGCAGCGAGCGATATTCCCCCGAAAGCCAGCGCCGCACCGCGTGGCTGACCTCGAGGGGGCGGCGGAAGCCCATCGCGGCGAGCTTGTCGAGCGTCTCGGGGTTGTCGGCGTCGGGAGAGAATTTCAGCGCTCGGCGCGAGGCATCGGCGGCGGGCGCATCCTCGAACAGGCGCGCATAGTGGCGCTGCACCTTGCGCAAATGCTCGAGCAGCGTGGCCGCGAAGGCGTCGCGCCCGGCGAACCCGAGGAAGCGCGCGAAGCGATCGAGCGCGTCGCGCTCGGCCGGCAGCGTGTGGATCTGCTCGTCGGCGACCATCTGCAGGCGATGCTCGGTCTCGCGCAGGAAGCGATAGGCTTCGCCGAGGTCGCGCGGCGCCTCGGGCGCGATCCATCCGCCTGCCGCAAGCGCATCGAGCGTCGCCAATGTCTCGCGCCCGCGCAGTTCCGGGTGCCGGCCGCCGGCGATGAGCTGCTGGGTCTGCGCGAAGAACTCGATCTCGCGGATACCGCCGCGCCCGAGCTTGATGTTATGGCCCTCGATCGCGATCTCGTCGTGACCTTTGTAGGTCGCCATCTGCCGTTTCATCGCGTGGATGTCGGCGACCGCGCCATAATCGAGATATTTTCGCCAGATGAAAGGCGCGATGTCCTTCAGGAACGCTTCACCGAGCGCGCGATCGCCGGCGCAGGGCCGCGCCTTGATCATCGCGGCACGCTCCCAGTTCTGCCCGGTGCTCTCGTAGTAGTTCAGCGCCGACGCGATGGAGATCGCGATCTGCGTCGAGGCGGGGTCGGGGCGCAGCCGCAGGTCGACGCGAAAGACGTAACCGTCGGCGGTGCGCTCTTGCAGCAGCTTCACCAGGCCGCGCGTCACGCGCACGTAAAGCTGCCCCGGCTCGACGCCGGGCGCGAGCGCGGACGCGTCCTGATCGAACAGCACGATGAGGTCGATGTCGCTCGAATAGTTGAGCTCATGCGCGCCCATCTTGCCCATGGCGAGCACGACGTATCCACACCCGACCTCGGGCGTTGCGCTGTCATGAACTTTCAGCCGCCCTTGCGCGACCGCGCCGCGCAGGAGCACGCGCACCGCCGCGCCGACCGCCGCGTCGGCAAATGCCGTGAGCGCACCGGTGACCTGCTCGACCGGCCAGACCCCGCCGATATCGGCAAGCGCGATCAGCAGCGCGGCTTCCGCCTTCAGCCGGCGCAAGGTTGCCATCGTGACGGCTTCGATTTCGTCGCCCGCGCGCGCGACCTCGGCCAGAAGCGCAGCAAAACGCGCGTCCGGCTCGGCCGCGAGCAGGTTCAGCGTGCGGGCCGGGTCGATGCAGACCAGGTCCCAGAGATAGGGCGAGGCTTCGGCAACGGCCGCCAGCACGTCGCGGGTCTTCGCCGACGCCGCGACGATCTGCTTGATCGCCTTGCCGTCTACGCTCCGCGCGATCTCGTTGAGCCAGCGCTCGAGCTTTGCCCGCGCGTCGTTCGCCGATGAGAGCTTCGGAGCGGTCTTGATCACCTCGCCGAGCGAGCGGCCGGCCGGCTTGGCTTTTCTTGGCGCTTTGGTCGGCCGATTCATCGGCCAACCGTTAGCCTAATCGGCGGCGACATGGAAAGGCGCGCTCAGGCCGCGGCTTCGCTGCTGCGCGGCAGGTCCATCACCACACGCAGGCCCGGCGCGTTGTCCTCGAGCCGCAATTCCCCGCCGTGCAGTTGCGCCACCGCTGCCGCCAGGCTGAGGCCGAGGCCGGAGCCAGGCTCCGTGCGGCTCTGTTCGAGCCGGACGAAACGCTCCACCGCGCGCGCGCGGTCGGCTTCCGGAATGCCGGGTCCGTGATCGGATACCGTGAGGTGAACGCGCTCCCCCTCCCCGCGCACCGCGAGGACGATCTCCGGCTCGGCGCCAGCCGCGCCGGTGTCGGGACGGGCGTATTTGATCGCGTTGTCGATCAGGTTCGCAAGCGCCTGACTCATCAACTCACGGTTACCCTTCACCATCGCCGCCTCGGGCGCATCGACCTTCAGCGCAAGTCCGCGGTCGTCGGCGAGCGGCTCGTACAGCTCTGCAACCCCGCGCGCGATCTCGGCTGCGTCGAACGCCGCCATGTTGTCGCGCGCCTGGCCGGACTCCGCGCGCGCGATCATCAACAGCGCATCGAACGTGCGGATCAGCCCGTCGGACTCCTCGATCATGTCTTCGAGTGCGGCGCGATATTCTCGTTCGCTATGCGCCGAGCGCAGTGCCGCCTCGCAGCGGTTCTTCAGCCGCGTCAACGGCGTCTTGAGATCGTGCGCGATGTTGTCGGAGACCTCTTTCAGGCCGCGCATCAGCGCCTCGATGCGCTCCAGCATCGCGTTGAGCGCGATGGCGAGGCGGTCGAGCTCGTCCCCGGTGCCGGTCACCGGCAGACGTCCGGAAAAATCGCCTGCCATGATGGTTTGCGCCGTCGCCGTCATGGCGTCGAAGCGCCGCAGCACGCGCCGTGCGACGAAGAAGCCGCCGCCGAGTCCGAGCACTACGACGAGCGCGATCGATCCGCGCGCCGCATCGGCGATGATCTGGTAGACGCGCTCGCGTTCATCCAGGTCTCGGCCGACCAGGAGCTTGAAACCGTTCGACAGCTGGACGATCCGAGCCAGCGCATTGTGCTGGGCGCCATCCGGCTCGTCGCTCCGGCGATAAACGGTCTCGGACCATCCGTTCCGATCGAGCACGCCGGGGGCAAGCGAACCGATATTGCCGACCACCCCCTGTCCATTCGGCGCGGCGACAAGATAGAGGGTCGATCCCGGCCGTGCGGAGCGGTTGTCGACGATCACCACGAGCTGGCGCAGGCCGTTGACGTTGTAGGCCTCGGTCAGACCGGCGATCTCGGCGTCGACCGCCTCGGTGATCTGTCCGGTGATCAGGCGGTCGGTATTGAGCGCGAAGTACACCAGCAGCGAAGCCGCATAAAGCGCGAACACGACGAGATAGACCAGCGTCAGCCGGAACGCCGTCGAGCGGACGAGCTTACCGAGCGCCGTCACGGATCATGTACCCGGCGCCGCGTACCGTGTGCAGCAGCGGCTGCGCGAAGCCTTTGTCGATCTTGGAGCGCAGCCGCGAGATGTGCACGTCGATGACGTTGGTCTGCGGATCGAAGTGGTAGTCCCACACGTTCTCGAGCAGCATCGTACGCGTCACGACCTGCCCGGCGTGCTTCATGAGATATTCGAGCAGGCGGAATTCGCGCGGCTGGAGGTCGATCTCGGCAGCGCCGCGCGTCACGCTGTGAGAGAGCCGGTCCAGCGCAAGATCGCCGACACGGTACACCGTTTCCTCCGTGGGCGAGCCGCGGCGGCGCGACAGCACTTCGACGCGTGCGAGCAGCTCGCTGAACGAATAAGGTTTCGGCAGATAGTCGTCGCCGCCCGCCCGCAGACCCTTCACGCGATCATCGACTTGGCCGAGCGCCGACAGGATCAGCACCGGGGTCTGGATGCTCTTGGCCCGCAGCGCGCCGATGACCGAGAGCCCGTCGCGCTTGGGCAGCATGCGGTCGACGATCAGCACGTCGTAGCCGCCATCGAGCGCAAGCGCGAGCCCGTCCTCGCCGTCGGCGGCCGCGTCGGCGACGTGGCCGACCTCGCGGAAGGCCTTGACCAGATAGTCCGCGGCGTCGCGATCGTCCTCGATGATGAGCAGGCGCATGGCGGCTTCCGGCGTGCGGTCTGATCCTAGCGGACTGTCCCGTTCCGTGCGCGCCTCTGCCGGGACCCAAAAAGTCGGGGGCGGCGGAGGGTCTCTCCGCCGCCCCCTATTCGACCCGGCCCGGTTGGGGGGCACGGGGAAGGCCGGGGCCGGGTCGTAGGAAGTAGGGACGGGTTTTTACACCCGTCCCCCGGGTTCGCTCCGCCGACGGGGGCGACGATTGCCGGCGGGACGCCCCGAACTTGTGTACGCCGTGCCCGCTTTCAAGAGCGGGAGCGACGATCAACCGCGGCCAAGCTGGACCGCGACAAAACGAGTCCCTTCGCCAGACTTCAGGCGAAGCAGGATGGTGCGCTTGCCGCCGGAGCGGGCGTCGGCAAAAGCCTTGCGCACCTCTTCGGGGCTTGTGACGCGCTTGCCGCCGACGTCGAGGATCACGTCGCCGGTACGGAAGCCATGCGCGGCCGCCGGACCATCCCGATCGACCTGCGTGACCACCACGCCTTCGCTGCCGGCGCCGTCGACTTTGCTGGCGGGTGCCAGCGAAAGCCCGAGACGCGGCAGGTCGGTCGATCCGGCTCCTTCGCGGCTGTCGTTGTTGCTGCGCAAAGCCTGACGCTGCTCCTGCGGCAACTCGCCGAGCGTCACCGTGACGGTCTTCTCGCTGCCCTGGCTGATCACGCCGAGCTTCACGCTCGTGCCGGGCGGCAGCGCGCTGATGCGCTTGGCCAAAGTGCGCGCATCCTTGACCGGCTGATCGTTCACCGACACGATGACGTCACCCGACTTGATGCCGGCCTTGACGGCGGGGCTGTCGGTCTGCGGCTCGGCGACGAGCGCGCCCTCCGCGGCCTTCAGGCCGAGGCTGTCGGCGATGTCGGCATTGACCGGCTGGATCTGCACGCCGATCCACCCACGGGTGACGGCGCCCTTGTCGCGCAGCTGCTTCACGACGTTCGTCACGGTATCGGCGGGGATCGCGAACGCGATGCCGACCGAGCCGCCCGACGGCGAGTAGATCGCCGTGTTGACGCCGATCACGTTGCCGTCGACGTCGAAGGTCGGTCCACCCGAGTTGCCCTTGTTCACCGGGGCGTCGATCTGGATGAAGTCGTCATAGGGGCCGGCGCCGATGTCGCGGCCGCGCGCCGACACGATGCCGGCCGTGACCGTGCCGCCGAGGCCGAACGGATTGCCAACGGCCAAAACCCAGTCGCCGATGCGCGGCTGCTTGTCGGCGAGCGCCACGAACGGGAAGTCGCTCCGGCCGTCGACCTTGATCAGCGCGATGTCGGTCTTGGGATCGGTGCCGATGACCTTGGCGGTGTAGGTCTTGCCGTCGTCAGTGGTCACTTCGACCGACTCGGCCTTCTCGACCACGTGATTGTTGGTCACCGCATAGCCGTCGGCCGAGATGAAGAAGCCCGAGCCCTGGCCCATCGTGAAGTTGCGCTCACGCGGACCGCGCGGGCCGCGCGGCAGGTCACGGTCGCCACGCTCGCCGTCCGGCGAGCCGAAGCGCTTGAAGAAGCGCTCCATCGGAGAGCCCGGCGGGAATGGCGAGTCGCCCTCGAAGCTCATCTGGCGCGCGCCGCCCTCGACCTTGACGCGGACCGAGATGACCGACGGCTTCACCTTCTCGACGATGTCGGCAAAGCCAACCGGCCGTTGCGTGGTCTGCGCATAAGCGGGGCTCGCCAGAAACGCGGCGTTGGATTGCGGGAGGAGCGCGGGAGCGGAGAACAAGGCGCCGGCGCCGAAAACGGCGACGGTCGCAAGCAGTGCAAGGCGGCGCGCTGACAGCGGGGAGCGCGGCTTGTAAGCGACGGGGGCGCTCTCGGACATGAACGGAACTCCAATTCTCGAAACGGGGCGGTGCGAGGCACCGTTGCGAGGAAAGATGGTGCGCGGCTCCTTACGGCACTCTGTCGGCTGGATTAAACCTTGGTAATGTTACTTGGGGGCTGCGGGGGACGAAGAAACGCCTACCAATCAAACAGTTATGTGGAGGCTGGCGGCGATGGACGAGCTGGTGATCTGGGGCGCGGGGGCGATCGGAGGGACGATCGGCGCCTATCTGGCGCGCGCCGGCAAAGACCCGCTGCTGGTGGACGCCGATGCGGCGCACGTCTCCGCCCTCAACAATGCCGGCATCAAGATCACCGGGCCGTTCGACGGATTCACGACGCCCGTGCGTGCCGTCACGCCGGATCGCCTGAAGGGTTCCTTCAAGCGCGTCATGCTCGCGGTCAAAGGGCAGCATTCGGATGCCGCGTCGCGCGTGATCGCGCCGCTGCTTGCACCTGAGGGCTCGGTGCTGTCGTTGCAGAACGGACTCAACGGGGAAGCAATCGCCAACAATGTCGGCGCCGAGCGCGTACTCCTGGCGCTCGTCAATTTCGCGTCGGACTACATCGAGCCCGGGGTGATCCACTATGGCGGACGCGGCGCAGTCTATGTCGGGGAGGCGGATGGACGTATCACGCCGCGCGTGACGGATTACGTCGCATTGCTGAAAAGCTTCGATGACGCGATCGAAGCCAGCGATAACGTTTTGGGATTGTTGTGGGGGAAGATCGCGTATGGCGGGCTGCTGACCGCGACCGCACTCACCAACGACACGATGGCCGAGGTGCTTGGCGACCCGCGCTGGCACGACGTGCTGGCGCGCATCGGACGCGAGATCGTGCTCGCCGCGAAGGCAAGCGGCGTTGCGCCGGCCGGCGTCGACGGATTCGACGCGGAAGCGTTCGCGCGCGGTGACGACAGGGGGATCACCGCGAGTTGCGAGCACATGGCCGAGCACTACCGCCACTCCGCCAAGACGCGCAGCGGAATCTGGCGCGATCTCGCGGTGCGCAAGCGCAAGACCGAGGTCGAGACGCTGCATAGGCCCGTGATCGACGCCGCGCGGCGGCACGGCGTCGCGACACCGACGGTCGAGCGGCTGGTCGCCATGATCGCCGAGATGGAAAATGGGAGGCGGGGGTTTTCGACCGACAATCTCGCCGAGCTCGGCAGGACCTAGTCGCGCCTGATCAGTGCGGCGACACGCGCCTCTTCCGCGGCACTCAGTTGTTGCGCCGTGGCAGTGCCGGGCCGCCGCCCTGTCCGCACGAAACCGATCGCACCGATCACAACCAGTACGAACGGCGAGAGCCAGAGGACAAGCGTGTGCCAGGCAAAGCGCGGCTTGAGCAGCACGAACTCGCCGTAACGCGCCACAAGAAAGTCGATCACCTGGCCGTCGCTGTCGCCGGCCGAGAGGCGCTCGCGCACCAGGATGCGCAGATCGCGCGCCAGCGGCGCATCGCTGTCATCGATCGACTGGTTCTGGCACACCATGCAGCGCAGCTCGTGCGAGAGCGCGCGCGCCCGCGCTTCGAGCGCGGGGTCGTTGAGAATTTCGTCGGGCTGCACGGCAAGCGCCGGCGTGAAGGCCAATACGACGAGTAGCCCAACCAACGAAATCCAAATTGCCGCGCGCGAAGGGCAGCGGCGTTGACTTCGATATCGCATTGTGCGATATTCCAGCATGAAGCCGATCTCCTACACGTCGGCCGCGGCCAGCCAATGGCTCAAGCTTACGCCGGAGATTCGCCAGCGCATCGATAACCGCCTCACTCAATATGCCACAACCGGCCACGGCGACGTGAAGAAACTCAAAGGCCGTTCCGGGACGCGCCTGCGGGTCGGCGATTGGCGTGTGATCTTCTACGAGGAAGGCGGCACGATCATCATAGCCGCTGTTGGCCACAGGCGCGAGATTTACGACTGAGGTGATACCGTGAGTGTCAAATTCCAGACTACCCCGAAGGGGGAAATCGCCATCCTGCCACGTGCCGAATACGAGCAGCTGAAAAAGCTCGCGGACGACGCAATGGAGGACTCTGGAACGGCGCGCTTGGTGGCACGCGCCAAGAAGGACATCGCTGGTGGCGAGCCGTTGTTTCCAAAAGACGTTGTCGACCGTCTCGCGAATGGCGAGAATCCGATCCGCGTAATGCGGGAGTTTCGTGGATATACGCAGGTCGAGCTCGTCGCGGCAGTCAAAATCACTCAGGGCTATCTATCCGATCTGGAAACCGGCAAGCGCAAAGGTCCCTTGGAACTGCACCAAAAGATTGCCCGCGCTCTGGGCGTTCCACTCGAACTGTTGGCGCCAATCGCAGTTTCCGAGGAAGAGTCCGACCCCGTACGCTTCCCCGGCCGCAAGCGAGTTGTCGCTGGCACGATCCGTCAGCGCAACCGGCGCTAAACCTTCACTCCGCCGGCTGCAGCGCGGGTTTCTGCTTCGCGGGCTTCGGCGCACCGATGCGCAGGCGGCGGTCGGAGAGCGAGAGCGCGCCGCCGAACGCCATCAGCACCGCGCCGAACCAGATCAGCAGCACCAGCGGCTTGTGATAGAGCCGCACGGCGATGGCACCGTCGGCGGAGGTCTCCCCGAGCGAGAGATAGATCTGGCTGGCGCCGCGCGTCATCAGCGCGGCTTCGGTGGTCGACATCTGCCGCTGTGGGAAGGTGCGCTTGCTCGGCTCCAGCACGCCCACCACGTCGCCGTCGCGGCGCACGGTGAACCGCGCGATCACTTCGCGGTAGTTCGGCCCAGGCCGCGGGGTCAGGCCGTCGAGCGTGAAATCATAGCCGCGCAGCGACACCGTGCCGCCCGCCTTCAGCGAGACGATCGCCTCCGCGTTCCAGGCGGTCTCGGCGACGACACCGAGCAGCAGCATGCCGGCGGCGAAATGCGCGACCGTGGTGCCGAAGGCCGAGCGCGGCAGCCCGCGTGCGCGGGCGAACGCGGTGCCGGGCCGCACGCGGAACAGGCCGATGCGCTCGGCGAGATCGGTCAGCGCGCCCATCATGACGTACAGCGCAAGCGCGACGCCGAACGGCGCTAGTACGGGCCCGCCGCCCTGCAATGCAATCGCCGCCGCCTACCCAAGCACCGCCAATGCGGCGGCCCAGATCAACCGTGGCGCGGCGCCGTGCAGGTGGCCGCGCTTCCAGGCAAGCAGCGGGCCGAACGGCACGGCGATCAGCAGCGGCACGAACAGCGGCCCGAAGGTGAGATTGAAGAACGGCGCGCCGACCGAGATCTTGTCGCCGGTGAGCGCCTCGAGCGCGAGCGGATAGAGCGTCCCGACGAACACGGTCGCGCAGGCCGACGTGAGAAACAGATTGTTGTAGACGAGCGCGCCCTCGCGCGAGATCGGCGCGAACAATCCACCCTGCTTCAGCGCCGGCGCGCGCCACGCATAGAGCGCCAATCCGCCGCCGATGAAGAACACAAGGATTGCAAGGATGAAGACGCCGCGTGTCGGGTCGGTGGCAAACGTATGAACGGAGGTCAGCACGCCAGAGCGCACCAGGAAGGTGCCGAGGAGCGAGAGCGAGAAGGTGAGGATTGCGAGCAGAATGGTCCAGATCTTCAGCGCGTTGCGCTTCTCCATCACCACGGCGGAGTGCAAGAGCGCGGTCGCGATCAGCCACGGCATGAAGGATGCGTTCTCGACCGGGTCCCAGAACCACCATCCGCCCCAGCCGAGCGTGTAGTAGGC
>JAXDNZ010000468.1:0-4170 GCA_034669185.1 Hyphomicrobiales bacterium | reverse complement strand
CTCCCCGATGCGGCGTTCGATCCGCTTGAAGTACGGCAGGACGTCCGCGTAGCCCCAGCCACGGTTTCCGCGCTGCGCCCAGCCGTCATAGTCAAGCCGCTGCCCGCGATTGTAGATGTGCCCGTTGATCGAGCTCGAGCCGCCGAGCGTCTTGCCGCGCGGCGCGAGGATGCGGCGCCCGCCGGTCCATTCGCTCGGCTCCTGCGTGTAGAGCCAGTTCAGCCCCGGCTGGTGGAACAGCTTGATGAAGCCGGCCGGGATATGGATGTAGGGATGCCAGTCGCGCGGACCCGCTTCGAGCACGCACACGGTCACGCCCGCGTCCGCGCTCAACCGGTTGGCGAGGACGCAGCCGGCGGTGCCGGCGCCGACGATCACATAATCGAATGTGTCCATGGGTTATTTGCGCATGTCCTTTTTCGCAAAACCGGTTCCCACTTTTGCGGGACATGCGCTACTCGGCGGCGGCCACCGCGGTCGGCAGCGTGTAATCCTTGAACTGGTCGCGCAGCTTGGTTTTTAGGATTTTTCCCGTCGCGGTGTGCGGAATTTCCTCCACGAACACCACGTCGTCAGGCATCCACCACTTGGCGATCTTGCCGTCCATGAAGCCGAGGATTTCCTCGCGCGTCGGGCTCTCGCCTTTCTTTGGGATGATGATCAGCAGCGGGCGTTCGTCCCATTTCGGGTGGCGGATGCCGATGACGGCGGCTTCCATCACCTTGGGGTGTCCGACGGCGAGGTTTTCGAGCTCGATCGAGGAGATCCATTCGCCGCCGGACTTGATCACGTCCTTCGAGCGGTCGGTGATCTGCAGATTGCCGAACGGATCGATGGTCGCGACGTCGCCGGTGTCGAAGAAGCCGTTCTCGTCGAGAATGTTGCCGCCCTCGCCCTTGAAATAGGATTTCGCGACCGCGACGCCCTTCACCTTGAGGCGGCCGAATGTCTTGCCGTCCCACGGCAGCTCCTTCTCCGAGTCGTCGACGATCTTCATTTCGACGCTGAACGGAGCTGCGCCCTGTTTTGCCTTCACGTCGAGGATCGCCTCGAGGTCTTTGGCGTCGTAATCCGGCTTGATCGCGCAGATCGAGCCGATCGGATTCATCTCGGTCATGCCCCACGCATGCGCGACCGTGACGCCGTAGTTCTTCTCGAATTTCTCGATCATGGCGCGCGGGCACGCCGAGCCGCCGATCAGGACTCGGCGCAGCGTCGAGAGCTTGAGATTGTTTGCCTCCATGTGCGCGAGCAGCATCAGCCAGATGGTCGGCACCGCCGCCGTCATGGTGACGCGCTCGCCTTCGAGCAATTCGTAGATCGAGACGCCGTCGAGCTTCATGCCGGGCAGGATCAGCCGGCAGCCCGCCATCGGCGCCGAGAACGCGATGGTCCAGCCGTTGGCGTGAAAGAACGGCACCACCGGCATGATGGTGTCCTGCACCGAGAGGTCGAACGCGTCCGGCGTCAACGCCATAAGCGAGTGCAGCACGTTGGAGCGATGCGAGTAGACGACGCCCTTCGGATTGCCGGTCGTGCCGGACGTGTAGCACATGCCGCAGGCGCTGTTCTCGTCGAACGACGCCCAGGTGAAGTCACCGTCCACCTCCGCGATCCAGTCCTCATAGGGGACCGCGTTGCGCAACGAAGTCTGCGGCATGTGGGCCCTGTCGGTCAGGACCACGTAGCGCTGGATGGTGAGCTTGTCCTGCAGCTTCTCCATGAGCGGCACGAAGGTCGTGTCGAGGAACATCAGCCGGTCTTCGGCGTGATTGACGATGTAGGAGATCTGATCGGGGAAGAGGCGCGGATTGATGGTGTGATAGACGGCACCGATGCCGGTGATGCCGTACCAGGTCTCCAGATGCCGCCACGTATTCCAGGCGAGCGTCGCGACCCGATCGCCGAGCTTTACGCCTTCCTTCTCGAGGCGCTGCGCCACTTTCATCGCGCGCTTGCGGATCTCGCGGTAGTTGGTGCGATGGGTCGGGCCCTCGATCGAGCGCGTGACGACCTCGCGGTTGCCGTGCTGGATCGCGGCGTGATCGATGATGCGATGGCACAGCAGCGGCCAGTCCTGCATCAAGCCTTGCATCGTCCCCTCCTTCAGGAAATCCTGTTTATTCTTAAGCCCTTAGCCGGGCATTTTTCGGTTCTTGCAGCGTGCGTCAAGTCCAAAGGTTAGCCCCTTGAAGCATTGCTGCAAAGCCAGCCGGCAAGTTCGACGATCGACGGCAGAAGAACGTCCGCATGAGGCGCAAGCTGTGCCTCACCGTTCGGCCCGGACAGAACCCCGACCGCTGTGGCTCCCGCGGCCCGCGCCGCGAGCAGATCGTGAGGGCTGTCGCCGACGACCGCGACATCCTGCGGCGCCATGCCGGCTGCCGACGCGAAGGCGAGCACCGGGGCGGCATCGGGCTTCATGCCGAAGCCGGAATCGTAGCCCGCGACGAACATGATCAGTCCATCGATACCGAGGCGGTTCAGTTGCGCGCGCGTGTTGGCCTCCGCATCATTGGTCATGATGCCGAGCCGATAGCCGCGCTGTCTCAGCGCGCTCAGCACGGCGTGCGGATCGTCGATCGGGTGCAAATGGTCGAGACACGCCTGCAGATAGAGCCGATCGATCCCGGCAACGAATTCGCCCCTGAACGGATGCCCGAGCATCTCGGCCCACACGCGGCCGTAGACCTCCGTCGCCTCGCTGATGACCGGGCAGCCGGGCAACAGCCGCCGCGCCACGGTATCGACGCGTGTCGCCTCGGCCAGCCGCGCAAACAGCGCGACATCGCCCGCGCTGATGCGTTCCAGTACCTCGCATGTGGCAGGTCCCAGCGTCGCCTGGATGTCCACCAGCGTGCCGTCCTTGTCGAACAGGATGGCGCCGATCGGCTTTGTGTGCATGGTTCCCCGAACCTGCCTGAATTCAACTCCATACAGATCAACCCTCGCGCAACCAGGCAACGGTCTTGAGATTTCGCCGCATCATCGCGTCGTGCCTTGCCCTCGCTCTGACGGGGGCGTCCGCACAGGCGCAAGACGTACCGGTCCCGCAGCCCCGCCCGGTCGAGGCTGGCTCCGCGACGCCGGAGGTTCCGGTCCCCCAACCGCGTCCGGACGTGACGGCCGCGCCTTCAACGGTTCCGTCCGCGCCGTCGGCATGCCGCGGGCGCCTGACGGCCGACGTCGCCATCGTCGAAGCGCTGCCGCCGGTGACCGGCGCGGACGGTTGCGGGATCGAGGATCCGGTTCTGCTTTCCACCGTGCTGACGAAGGAGAAGAAGCGCGTCGCGATCTCGCCGCCGGTGGTGCTGGGTTGCGCGATGGCCGAAGCGCTCGCCCTCTGGCTGCGCGAGGACGTCGTCGACATCGCGAGCAGCCTCGGCGCGCCGCTGAGCGGATTGTCCAGCGGCCAGGGCTATCAATGCCGCGGCCGCAACGGCATCGCGGGCGCGCCAACGAGCCAGCATGGCCGCGGCAACGCGATGGACCTCCGTGCGATCCTGCTTGCCAACGGGACGAGCGCCAATCCGACCGACACAACCCTCCCGAAGGAATTCCGCGAGCGCATCAAGGTCAGCGCCTGCGCGCACTTCACGACCGTGCTCGGTCCGGGCTCTGATGGGCATCACGACATCTATATCCACCTCGATGTCGCACCGCGCCGCAGCGGCGCACGGATATGCCAGTGGGTCGTTCACGGCGGCGCTGACGCGATTCCGCTCCCGCGCGAACGTCCTGCGGCACCCCCGCCGCGTGCGGATGCGCGCTAGCGGATTCTTGACGATTGCGACGCCATGTTGAAAACGAGCCCCTTCCCTCCGAGCGAGACAGCGAATGGACCAACTGACAAGCGCCACCGCCCAACAGGCGCCATCCGTGCGCGCGCAGCCGTGGGGGTTTTGGGGAACACTGGTCTGGGGCCTGGTGGGCTTCGTCGCGTGGTTCGTGGCGCAAACGGCGGTCGTGATCGGTCTGGTATTCTGGCAGGAGTCCATCGAGCCGGGCTCGTCCGATCTGCAGAAGATGATGAACGACGCCGTCGCGCTCGCCTCCGTCACCATCGTGGCGAGCCCGGTCTGGATCGGCATCGTGGCGATCGCGGCGCGATGGCGGCATTGGCCGGTGCGCGACTACGTGGCGCTCGTGGTGCCACGGCGGCGCGAACTG
>JAXDNZ010000467.1:0-3389 GCA_034669185.1 Hyphomicrobiales bacterium | reverse complement strand
CGAGCTTGAGTTCCGGCGGGGTCGCTACATTGAGACGAAAATCGAAACTCTTCGCCGCATGCATCCACGACGAGAGCACGTTGTTGGCGTCGCCGGTCCAGGCGACCGTGTGGCCCTTGATCGCGCCTTTGTGCTCTTCGAACGTCATGACGTCGGCCATCACCTGGCACGGATGCGACAGGCGCGTGAGCCCATTGATGACCGGCACGGTCGCGTGGCGCGCAAGTTCGACCAGCGACTCATGATTGAGGATGCGGATCATGATCGCGTCGACGTAACGCGAGAGCACCCGCGCCGTGTCGGCAATGGTCTCGCCGCGGCCGAGCTGCATCTCCTGGCCGGTCAGCATCACGACGTCGCCGCCAAGCTGACGCATCGCGAGGTCGAACGACACGCGCGTGCGCGTCGATGGCTTGTCGAAGATCATCGCGAGCGTTTTGCCGGCGAGCGGCCGATCGGCCGCGCCGCCGTCGCGCCGCAGGCGCTTCATGGCGCGGCTTTGCTCGATCACCCCGCGCAGCTCCGCGGCGGGGATTTCGGTCAGGTCGAGGAAGTGGCGCGGCGCCGACGCGCTCACCCCACGGCCTCCTTCTTTGGCGCGTGCTCGCGCGCGAGCTTCGCGCAGGCGCGGTCGAGCATCGCCATCGCCTCGCCGACCTCGTCGTCGCTGACGATCAGAGGCGGCACGAGCCGCACCACATTGTCGCCGGCCGCGACCGCGAGCAGATGCTCGTCGCGCAACGCATCGACAAGCTGGCCGTTCGGGACGACGCAGCGCAGGCCGAGCAGCAGCCCCTCGCCGCGCACCTCGGCGATCACCGACGGATAGCGATCCTTGATCTCAGCGAGGCGCTGCTTGAACAACAGGCCGACCCGTTTCACCCGGTCGAGGAAACCATCTTCCAGCATCACGTCGAGCGTCGCGTTCGCCGCCGCCATCGCGAGCGGATTGCCGCCGAAGGTCGAGCCGTGGGTCCCGGGCGTCATGCCCTTACCGGCTTCCTTCGTGGACAGGAAGGCGCCGACCGGAAAGCCGCCGCCGAGCGCCTTTGCGAGCGCCATGATGTCGGGCTCGACGCCGGTGCGCTGATAGGCGAACAGTTCGCCGCTGCGGCCCATGCCGCTCTGCACCTCGTCGAAGATGAGCAGGAGGCCGTGTTTGTCGCAGAGCGCGCGCAGGCTTTTCAGGAACTGGTTGGTCGCGACGCGCACGCCGCCCTCACCCTGCATCGGCTCGATCAGGATCGCGGCGGTCTGCGGGCCGATCGCCTTCTTCACCGCCTCGAGATCGCCAAACGGCACCTGGTCGAAGCCTTCGACCACCGGGCCGAAGCCTTCGAGGTATTTCTTCTGACCGCCGGCCGCGAGGGTCGCGAGCGTGCGGCCGTGAAAGGCGCCCTCGAAAGTGACGATGCGATAGCGCTCCGGATTGCCGTTGACGGCATGGAACTTGCGCGCGGTCTTGATCGCTCCTTCCATGGCTTCGGCGCCGGAATTGCAGAAGAAGACGTAGTCCGCAAAGCTCGCCGCGCAGAGGCGGTCGCCGAGCCTCTCCTGCTCGGGAACGCGGAACAGGTTCGAGACGTGGATCGCCTTGTGGGCCTGGCCTGCGATCGCGTCCGCGACTTTCGGATGCGCGTGTCCGAGCGCATTCACGGCGACGCCCGAGGTGAAGTCGAGATAGCGCTCGCCGTTGGTGGCATAGAGCCACACGCCCTCCCCCCGGTCGAAGCAAAGGTCGACGCGCGCGAAAGTCGGCAGCAGGTGAGCGGTGCTCATGACAGGTCCCTGGCACGTCTTGCGAGATGGCGAGTCCACAAATGAAATGTGCCGCCTCGCCGGGCGGCACTTTCAATCCGGCATTCTATTGGCGGTCGTTGCGCTGTCAATGCCGGCCCATGCGCGGCCCGTGCGCGGGGGCGTGGCGCGCGCCGGCGGTTGCATCGCTGGGCGCGCAGGTTTCTGACGGTACCGGAATCCGCTGCGTCCGAAATGCCACAGCCTTGCCGCGATCATCTGACGAAATGGAGGTTGCTGGGGAAAAGGCGCAGTCGTCCACCGACTAATGCTTGGGGGGCGCTTGCGCTGGAGTCACGGCATATTGTAGGTTTTGTGACGGTCAGGTACGACATCTCGTGCGGCGGACTGTCTCCTGAGTCCCATTCCTGGTGCGTGCGTGCGCCCGGTAGCCTCGTTCGGCTTCCGGGTGAAGGGATCGGATTCTGCGAACGTCTGTCGACACCCGAGATGTCCAGCAGGAGAATTCCATGAGCTGGACAGACGAACGGGTCGAATTGCTGAAGAAGCTGTGGTCGGACGGCCTTTCGGCCAGTCAGATCGCCGGAGAGCTCGGCGGCATCACCCGTAACGCCGTCATCGGCAAGGTGCACCGGCTCGGCCTCTCCGGCCGCGCGAAGGCGCCCTCCTCCTCGGTGCCGCGCCAGCGCAAGCCTCGCGCGCCGTCGATGTTTCGCGCCCCGCGCACCATGATGCGCGGCGCGACCGCGCTCGCAATGCAGCCAGCCTATGACTACGATATGGAGCCCGAGCCTGAGCCGATCGAGAACATCATCCCGATCGGACAACGCTGTACGCTGGTGGAATTGACCGACGACAAGTGCCGCTGGCCGATCGGCGATCCCGGAGCGGCCGACTTCTTCTTCTGCGGCGGCAAGACCACGTCCGGCGTCGTCTATTGCGGATATCACGCGCGCATCGCCTATCAGCCTGCAGCGGACCGGCGGCGCGACAAGCGCCCGATGCGGGCGTAGCGCCTCGAGGATTGGGTCGCGCCTCCGTCGCCGGATCGCGCGCCTGCCTGGTGTCCTCCCAAGCGTGCTTTGACTTAGGGCGGCGGGCAACCGCCGCCCTCTTTGCTGCGTGGTCGCATCGACCGACACGTCGTAGCCCGCATTGAGCGATTGGGCGCCGAAGGCGTGCGACGCGATATGCCGCCTTGGTCTCTCACGATCGGAAGGTCGCTCCGCATGGCGCTTCGCTCATGCGGGCTACAAGCGCCAGCTACGCGGTCTTCCCGAACCGCTCATCGAACGCATAGCCCGCGCCGCGCACCGTGCGGATCGGGTCCTCGACGCGGCCGCGGTTGAGCGCGCGGCGCAGGCGTCCGACATGGACGTCGACGGTGCGTTCGTCGATGTAGATCTCGCGCCCCCAGACGCCGTCGAGCAGTTGCTCGCGCGAATACACCCGGCCCGGGCTCTGCATCAGGAATTCGAGCAGCCGGAACTCGGTCGGTCCGAGATGCACTTCGCGGCCGGCGCGCGAGACCCGCTTCTTCTCGCGGTCCAACTCGAGGTCGCCGGCACCGAGCACGCTCGCGACCCGCTCGGGGCGCGCGCGGCGTAACAATGAACGAATGCGCGCGAGCA
>JAXDNZ010000466.1:0-4021 GCA_034669185.1 Hyphomicrobiales bacterium | reverse complement strand
ATGTTCGGGCCGGTGATCACATAGATACGCCCGCCCCCACCCTGACCCTCCCCCGCTTGCGGGGGAGGATCGGGAGGGGGCGGCGGCGAGAGATCGCAATCGTTGGCGACGAACGGGCCGCCGTCGCGCTGCAGCGCCTGCTCGACCACCGGATGGCGCCCGCCTTGCACCACGAAATCGAGCGAACGGTCGACCTCGGGACGCACATAGTCGCGCTCGACCGCAAGCGTCGCCAGTGCGGTCGTGACGTCGAGCACGGCAAGGGCGTCGGCGACGCGCTTGATCGTTTCGGCCGCGTCGACCACCTGGCCCGCGAGCTTGTCGAAAATCTCCAGCTCCAATGCCAGGCTGCGGTCCGCCGCGCTCGCGATCTTGGCTTCGAGCGCGGCGAGCTCGGTAGTCGTGAAACGCACCTGCCCGGCGAGCGTCTGGCGGTGGATGAAGGTCGCGTTCAGCGGTGCCGTCAGCAGCTTCTCGCCGTGCTGCGCCGTCACATCGATGAAATAGCCGAGCACATTGTTATGCCGCACCTTGAGCGAACGGACGCCGGTCTCCTCGGCGTAGCGCGCCTGCAGCGCCGCGACGACGCGGCGCGATTCATCGCGCAGCGCGCGGCTGTCGTCGAGCGCGCCATCATGGCCGGCACGCACGAAGCCGCCGTCGCGCTTGAGATGCGGCAGCTCGTCGGCGAGCGCGGCCGATAGCATCGCGACGATTCCCGGATCGGGTGCCGCGAGCGCGCCCGCGGCCGCGCCGATCTCGGCCGGCAGCTCGGCGAGCGCGGCGAGCCGCCGGGCGAGCGCCTCCGCCGCCGCAAGACCGTCGCGGATCGCCGCGAGGTCGCGCGGCCCGCCGCGGCCGACGACGAGGCGCGCGAGCGAGCGGGCGAGATCCGGCGCGGCGGCGAGCTGCTCGCGCAGTTCGCCACGCGCACCCGCGTCGGCGATGAACGCCTCGATCGCGTCGAGCCGCTGCGCGATTGCGCCGGGGTCGGTGAGCGGCGCCGCCAGCCGCTGGTTGAGGAGCCGCGCGCCCGCGGAGGTGACCGTGCGGTCGATGCTGGCGGCGAGCGAACCGCGCCGCTCGCCGGTCAGCGTACGCATCAGTTCCAGATTCGCGCGCGTCGCCGCATCGATCATCAGCGTCGCGCCGGCCGCTTCGCGCGTCGGCGGCGAGAGCGGCGGCTTGTGCCCGAGCTGCGTGCGCTCGACGTAGGTGACGCAGGCGGCGGCGGCGGTCAGTTCGAGACGCGAAAACGCGCCGAACGCCTCGGTCGTCGCGACCGCGAAATAGCCGGCAAGGCGCCGCTCGGCGGTGGCGCCGTCGAACACGTCGCGAGTGAGTGGCGTCACCGGCAGTTCGCGAAGATACGAGGCAATGTCGGGATCGGAGTAGAGCGCGTCGGAGACGATGATCTCGCCGGGTTCAAGCCGTGCGATCTCGGCGGCCAACGCCGTCCGATCGCACTCGATGACGCGGAATTCGCCGGTCGAGATGTCGAGGAAGGCAAGCGCGAACAGCGCCGCCAGATCGGCCGAAGACGAGCGTGCACGGGCGAGCGCAACGAGATAATTGTTGCGGCGCGCATCGAGCAGCGAATCCTCGGTCAGCGTGCCGGGCGTCACCAGACGCACGACGTCGCGGCGCACCACGCTCTTGTTGCCGCGCTTCTTGGCCTCGGCCGGATCCTCGAGCTGCTCGCACACCGCGACGCGATGGCCGAGCGCGATCAGCCGGTGCAGGTAATCATCCGCGCGCTCGATCGGCACGCCGCACATCGGGATGTCGGCGCCCTGATGCTTGCCGCGCCTGGTCAGCACGATGCCGAGCGCACGCGACGCGATCTCGGCGTCGGCGAAGAACAGCTCGTAGAAATCGCCCATCCGGTAGAACAGCAGGCAATCCGGATTAGCGGCCTTGATCTCCTGATACTGCTCCATCATGGGCGTCACGCGCGCGGCATCGGCGCCTGCGGGCGCAGCAGCCGGCGTGACCGATCGGGAGCCTTCCATGGCGGCGACGCTATCAGATGCGCCGCGCGCTTTCATGCGGGGCGGCAGCGCCGCCCACAACACTCAGAGCGTCGACTTGAGCCTCAAATGCTCGAGCCGGTTGATCGACTTGACGTCGAGGCGGCGCTTGTCGCCACCGTGCAGCACGTCGAGCGGCACGGTCGCGCCCGCGCTGCCCTGTGCCCAGATCTTGCGGTAGAAATCCGCAAGGCCGCGCGGCGCATCGCCGGCGACGCCGACGATCACGTCGCCGCGTTGCAGGCCGGCCCGCGCGGCCGGGCCGCCCGGGGTGACCCGGGTTACCGTGAGGCGGCCGCGCGCCTCGTCGGCGGTGACGCCGAGCCACGGCCGGCCGGCGCCGGAGACGCGTCCGTCCGCCAGCAGGTCGCCGAGGATCGGCGGCAGCCGGTCGATCGGCACGAACATGTTGCCGGGATTGTTGTCGCCTTTGCCGGCCGCGTCGCCGACGATCAGCGAGCCGACGCCGACGAGCTTGCCGTCGCGCGTGACCAGTGCGGCGCCGCTCCACGCGCTGTGCGGCGGCGAGGTGAAAATCGCCTCGTCGAGCAGATACTCCCAGTTGCCGGCGAACTCGCGCTTGGCGACGACGTAAGCCGGCTGCACCGCGTCGGCGCCGCCGGCACCGACGACCAGCACCGGATCGCGCTCCTTCACCTCCGCCGACTTGCCGAAGGGGAGCGGCTTGAGCTTGAGCGGCGCGGTCGCCCGCAACAGGCCGAAGCCGGTCTCGTGATCGTAGCCGACGATCTCGGCCGGCACCGTGCGGCCCGCATTGGTGACGATCTGGGCGGCGTGCGCCTCGACCATCAAATAGCCGATCGTCAGCACCAGCCCGTCTTCGTCGATAACGATACCGGAGCCCTCGCGTTCGCGCCCGAGCGACTGCACGGTCTGTCCGTCGGGATTGATGAACGTCTTGATGCGCACGACTGCGGAAACGAGCTCCTCGATCGAGGCCGCTCGCGCCGGCACGCCGAGCAGGACAAATGCCGTCAGGAGGAACAGGCAAAAGCGTGCAAGGCCAACGCGCCGATCGTCCCGCATGGTGGCTGTCCTCTGGCGTGTCGAATCCCGTCGCAACCGCCATGCTACTCCTTCGGTCGCGGGTCGCAATGACAGCGGGCACGTCCTTGAGGCGTCGTGGTGCGTTCCGATAAGGTGAGCGTTCGGCCCGTCAGTCGCAGTGCCGATAAGGGGTTGAAATGTCCGACAAAAAAAGTGGCCGCCAGTCGCGGCCGACGTTTACCGACCAAGAAGCGCTGCTGTTCCACAGCCAGGGCCGGCCGGGCAAGCTCGAAGTCATCGCCACCAAGCCGATGGCGACGCAGCGCGACCTCTCGCTCGCCTATTCGCCGGGCGTCGCGGTGCCGGTGCTGGCGATCGCCGAGGACGAGAGCAAGGCATACGACTACACCGTCAAAGGAAATTTCGTCGCCGTCATCACCAACGGCACGGCCATCCTGGGCTTGGGAAACCGCGGCGCACTCGCCGCCAAGCCCGTGATGGAAGGCAAGGCAGTGCTGTTCAAGCGCTTCGCCGATATCGACAGCATAGACCTCGAGGTGAATACCGAGGACCCGGACGAATTCATCAATTGCGTCAAATTCCTCGGCAAGGGCTGGGGCGGGATCAATCTGGAGGACATCAAGGCGCCGGAGTGCTTCATCATCGAGCAGCGCCTGCGCGAACTGCTCGACATCCCGGTGTTCCACGACGACCAGCACGGCACCGCGATCATCGCGGCGGCGGAGGCGCTGGCCGCGGTGGTCGGGGTCGACCTCGCCGCGGACTACGTGATCCCCTCGCCGTTCGACGAGCGGGTCGCCCCTGCGGTGACCGCGGCGGTGGCCGCGGCCGCGCGGGCGGAGGGTGTGGCTCGTCGCTGAGCCCTTGGCTCCATGGCCCCGCCGGGATTCTCCGGCGGGGCCATTTTTTGCTCCGGGGGTCCGCCGAGTTTTTACCCGGGGGGTCGTCCGAGTGAGTGGTTT
>JAXDNZ010000465.1:0-3104 GCA_034669185.1 Hyphomicrobiales bacterium | reverse complement strand
GAACAGCGTGCGCATGTCGTAGATCGAGTCGATCGCGACGCCCGCCATGCCGACGTCGCCGGAAACGCGCGGGTGGTCGGAGTCGTAACCGCGGTGGGTCGCGAGATCGAACGCGACCGAGAGGCCTATCTGTCCGGCCGCGAGATTGCGCCGGTAGAACGCGTTGGAATCCTCGGCCGTCGAGAACCCCGCATACTGGCGCACGGTCCACGGCTGGGTGACGTACATCGTGGGGTAGGGACCACGCAAATACGGCGCGATGCCCGGATAGGCGTTGAGGAAGTCCAGGCCCTTCACGTCATCCGGACCGTAGGACGGCTTCACCGGAATGCCTTCAGGCGTCATCCACGGCGCGCCGGCCGGCGCAGCCGATCCGCCTGCGTCCTCAAACGCAACGTCGGCGAAGTTCGGAACCTGGGTCATCTCGATCCGCCTTCTTTGTCATCGCGCGGCTGTCCCGGCGATCCCGATGGGCGGGGCAGGTGCACCCCCGATCGGGATGCCCGGGACAAGCCCGGGCATGACGCGTTCATGTTCCTAGCCCCAGAATACCATGCGCCGCTTGCAGCGTCGCCACCACGTCGCAGCCGACGTAAACGAAGTCCTGCACGCCGGCGGCCTTCAGTGCGGCCTCGATCTCGCCAGGCCGGCCCGCCAGATAGATATGGGTGGCGCCGGCCGCCGTCAGCGCCTTCGCGGCGTCGGCAGCTTGCACCGCATAGACCTTGTCGGACGAGCAGAGGCACACAAGCTTGGCGCCCGAGGCCTTGAACGCCGCCACCATGGCGTCCCGGCTCGCAAAGCCGTCGTTGGTAACCGCCTCGATGCCACCGGCTTCGAAGAAATTTTTGGCGAACAGCGTGCGTGCGGTGAAGTCGACAAGCTTGCCGAGGTTGGCGAGAAAGACCTTTGGCCGCGCGCCGGTTGCCGCGAGCGCGCGGTCGGAGGCGTCGCGCAATCGCTCGAACGGTTCGGCCAGGCGAAAGGACGGCAGCGCCGCAAAGGCGGTGCGCTCCCTCTCCCCGCCAGCGGGGAGAGGGTTGGGGTGAGGGGCGACGTCGAGCACATGCACCGCGCCCTCGTGAATATCCGGAAACTCGCTGGTGCCCGTGAGCGCATCGCGCCGCCGCGCGACATTCTTCTCGCGTTCGGCCCGCGTCGCTGCCACTTTGCCCTGGATGATGCCTTGCTCCAGCGCGGCGTTAATGCCGCCGTCCTTCTCGATCTCCTGGAACAACGCCCATGCGGCGGCGCAAAGCTGATCGGTCAGGTTTTCGATGCCGCCTGATCCGGCTGCCGGATCGGAGACTTTCGCGAGGTTGGACTCTTCGAGCAGGATGAGCTGCGTGTTGCGCGCGATGCGCCGCGCGAAACGATCGGGCAGGCCGATCGGCAGGGTGAACGGCAGCACCGTGATGGCATCCGCGCCGCCGAGCCCGGCCGCCACCACCGCGACCGTCGACCGCAGCATGTTCACGTAAGGATCGCGCCGCGTCATCATGCGCCACGCGGTCTCGGCCGAGACATAAGCCGGCACGGGCGCGAGCCCGCAGGCCTGCTCGACGCGCGCCCACAATTTCCGGATCGCGCGGAATTTCGCGATCGACAGGAACTGGTCGGCATCGCTCGCCATGCGGAAATAGATCATGCGCCGCGCCGCATCGAGCGCGATGCCGCGGGCCTCGAGCGCACGCAGATAGGTCACCGCGCAGCCAAGCGTGAAGGCGAGCTCCTGCGCCTCCGAGCCGCCGGCATTGTGGATCACGCGCCCGTCCGCGAGCGCGAAGGGTCCGCGGAAGCCGTTGGCGGCCAGCTCCTTCACGAGGCCCGCGAAGTCAGGCGCAAGCTCCTTCCACGGCCGCAGCGCCGTGCCGGTCGCGGCGTTGTGGCCGAGCGGATTGAGACTGGCGCGCAATTCGACGGCTTCGGGCGCGATGCCGCGCCTCTTCACCAGCGCGGCGACATTTTTCGCGGCGTCGCGGGTTGCGGCCGACACGTTGAAGTCGATGACGATGCCGGCCTCGAGATAGACGCCGTCGAGCACGCGCTCCAGCGTTTCGAGCGAACTGTCGAGACCGTAGCCGGTGGCATTGACCGAGCCTTTGCAGACAACCGTCAGTCCGGTCGCGCCGTTTTCGAGGTCGTGCAGTGCTTCGGCGTTCGCGGCGGCCGGGTCGGGATGATCGACCCGCTGCATCAGCGTCCAGGAGGCGGCCGGCGCGCGGGCCGCGATCGGCCGCGCGTCGGCGGCACGCGGATAGAGCGGCTCGATCGCAAGCCCGTCATAGGTCCGCGCAACCAGGCGCTTGTCGAATGACGCGCCTTTCAGCACGCCGTCGACCAGCTTGCGCCATGCCTCGCGCGTGCCGGCGGGAAATTCGGCAGCCAGCGCAAGCTCTTCGGGCTGTTCGCTCATCTCGCTAAGATGCCACGCGAAGATAGGCGGGCCAACATCTTAATCACGCTGCAAATGTCGTAGCCCGTCATCGCGGCGGCAGCTTTTCGACGCCGGCCGTGTCGATCGCGGCGAGTGCGTCCTTCACGCGTCGGCCCGCGATGAGCCGATCCGGCGCGATCTCGGCCAGCGGCACGAGTACGAAAGCGCGCTCGAACAGGCGCGGGTGAGGCAAGGTGAGGCCCGGCTCGTCGACTTCAAGGTCGTCATAGACGAGGAGGTCGATGTCGATCGGGCGCGGTCCCCAGCGCTTGGCGTTGGACCGGTCGCGGCCGAGCGCGCGTTCGACGTCGAGCGCGCGGGCGAGCAGTGCGCGCGGGGCGAGCGTCGTCTCCACCGCGATGGCGAGGTTGACGAAGGGCGGCTGGTCGGTGACGCCCCAGGGCGGCGTCGCATAGTCGGAGGAGCGCGCCAGCAGCATCACGTCCTTCCCCTCGGCGAACAGCGCGACCGCCGCGTCGAGCGTGCCGCGCGCGTCGCCGACATTGCCGCCGAGCCCGAGCAGCGCCTGCGCCATCAGCGCGCCTTCTCGATGGCCGCCACGACGCGCAACGCCTGCACGGTCTCGGCCACGTCGTGCACGCGCACAATGTCGGCGCCGGCCAGCACGGCCAGCACATTGCCGGCGATCGAGCCGCCGATGCGCTCG
>JAXDNZ010000464.1:0-3283 GCA_034669185.1 Hyphomicrobiales bacterium | reverse complement strand
TGCTGTCGGATGCGTCATCATTCACGACCGGCGCGATCCTGCGCGTCGGCGGCGGGCGGTGAGGGCTACTGCCCATCGCATTTCGGGTCGGCGCCCGAGCACCTTGCGTCTTTGACCGCCGAACCTATGATCCGCGCCGAACGCGGCGGGTCTCGCCGCGATAGTGATTGAACGAACGGGAGAGCGTCATGGTGGCAGCGGTGCGGGTCCATAAGGCCGGCGGTTCCGAGGTCCTGACCCACGAGGACGTCGAGCTGCCCGCGCCGGGGCCGGGCCAGGTCCGCATCAAGCAGGGTGCGGCCGGCATCAACTTCATCGACGTGTATTTCCGCAACGGCGCGTACCCGCCGCCGAACGGTTATCCGTTCATCGCCGGCAATGAGGGGTCAGGCGACGTGACCGCAGTCGGGTCGGGTGTGACCGACATCAAGGTTGGCGATCGCGTCGCAGCGGTGTTCCCGTTTGGCGGCTATGCGACCGAGCGCAACATCCCCGCCGATCGCGCCGTGAAGGTTCCCGCCAACATCAGTCATCAGCAGGCCGCCGGCATGATGCTGAAAGGCCTGACCGCGCAGTACCTCGTGCGCCGCACCTTCAAGGTGGAGAAGGGCCACACCGTGCTGATGCACGCGGCGGCTGGCGGCGTCGGCCTGATCCTGTGCCAGTGGGCGGCGCATCTCGGCGCAACCGTGATCGGCACCGTCGGTTCCAAGGACAAGGCCGAACTTGCCAAGAAGAACGGCTGCCACCACGTCATCCTCTACAAGGACGAGGATTTCGTCGCCAAGGTGAAGGAGATCACCGGCGGCAAGATGTGCGATGTCGTCTATGACGGCGTCGGCAAGACGACGTTTCCGGGCTCGCTCGACTGTCTGCGGCCGCTCGGCATGTTCGCGAGCTTCGGCGCGTCATCGGGCCAGATCGACGCCTTCAACATCAACATGCTGCAGTTCAAGGGCTCGCTGTTCGCGACGCGCCCGACGCTCAACCACTACGCCGCCAAGCGCGAGGACCTGCTCGCGATGGCGAAGGACCTGTTCGACGTGGTCGGCTCCGGCGCGGTGAAGATCGACGTCGCGGGATCGTATCCGCTGAAAGAGGCGCGCCGGGCGCACGACGAGCTCGAAGGCCGCAAGACCACGGGGTCGCTGATTCTGATTCCATAAGCCGCGCTGTCATTCCGGGGCGCGAAGCGCGAGCCTGGAATCCATAAACGCAGAACGACCGGAAGATCGCACGGCGGAGCAGGCTCGCTTGTCTGGTTATGGATTCCGGGTTCCGGCCTTCGGCCGGGCCCGGAAAGAGACGCTGCCGCATTCCTCTTCGGAACTGCCCGCAATTGAAGCCTTTTGCCGCGCCGCGTTTTGGCCGAATATGCGGGCCGGGGGTCTGTATGGGGCGTTTGACCACACACGTGCTTGATACGGCCGCCGGAACGCCGGCCGCGGGGCTAAGAGTCGTCCTCAGCCGCGTCGATGGCACGCCAGGCGTGCTCGCCGAAAGCGTCACAAACGCCGACGGGCGTCTCGACACGCCGCTGCTCGAAGGCGCGGCTTTTGCTCCGGGCACCTACGAGATCGTGTTCCACGTCGGCGATTACTTCCGCGCGCGCGGTACGGCACTGGCCGAGCCCGCCTTCCTCGACCGCGTGCCGCTGCGCTTCGGCGTCGCCCAAGGGACCGAAAACGCGCATTACCACGTGCCGTTGCTCGTCTCGCCCTACGCTTATTCGACCTACCGGGGCAGTTGAGATGCGCGCCGAGATCCGGTTTCTGCGGCGCGGCCAGGTGGTCAAGCTCACCAACCCGTCGCCGACGCTGACACTGCTCGACCACCTGCGCCTGACCGAGCGCGCGACCGGCACCAAGGAAGGCTGCGCCGAGGGCGATTGCGGCGCCTGCACGGTGGTGCTGCGCCGGCTCTCCGGCGACAGGATCACCTACGAGCCGGTCAATGCCTGCATCATGTTTCCGATGCAGGTCGACGGCGCCGAGGTGATCACGGTCGAAGACCTCGCCAAGGACGGTGAGCTCCATCCGGTGCAGCAGGCCATGGTCGACCTGCACGGGTCGCAATGCGGCTTCTGCACGCCGGGTTTCGTGATGGCGCTGTTTGCGCTCTATCACCAGCCGCGCCCGCGCGGGCTCGACCGCAACCAGGTCAACGACTGGATCGCCGGAAATCTGTGCCGCTGCACCGGCTACCGGCCGATCGTCGATGCGGCGCTTGTGGCCTGCGCGCTGCCGCCGAAAGACTGGTTCTCGGCGGCGGAAGACGGCGCGCGCCAGGCGCTCGCGGCGCTGAAAGAGGCCGGTGATATCTTCATCGGGACACGCGAACGCTTTATCGCGGCGCCCGCAACCATCCCGTCGCTCGCCAAGCTCTATTACGCCAATCCCGACGCGACGGTGATCGCAGGCGCGACCGATGTCGGCTTGTGGGTGACCAAGCAACTGCGCGAGTTCAAGAAGGTCATATATCTCCACCGCGTGCGCGGGCTCGATGAGATAGAGGACCGCTACGATGCGGTCAGCTTCGGTGCGATGGTCACGCTCGCACAGGCTATGCCGTATCTGACCGCGATCGATCGCGACCTGGGCGAATTGCTGCGGCGCTTCGCCGGCAACCAGGTGCGCATGGCCGCTACGATTGGCGGCAACGTCGCGAACGGCTCGCCGATCGGCGATCTGTCGCCCGCGCTGATCGCGCTCGGCGCGACACTCGGGCTGCAGCGCGGCGAGAAGCCGCGCACCATGCCGATCGAGACCTTCTTCCTCGACTACGGCAGGCAGGACCGCCAGCCGGGCGAGTTCGTGCGCATGCTCCGCATCCCCAAGTTCGGCGCGGACGAGCGCTTCCGCTGCTACAAGATCTCCAAGCGTTTCGACTCCGATATCTCCGCCGTGATGGGTGCGTTCAAGCTGCGCATCGACGGGCAGCGCGTCGCGGGTGCACGCATCGCGTTCGGCGGCATGGCGGCGATCCCGAAGCGGGCGCGCGCGACCGAAAAAGCACTGATCGAGGCGCGGCTCGACCACGCGCCAACTTGGGACGGCGCGATCGCGGCGCTGGCCCAGGATTATGCGCCGATCGACGATTTGCGCGCGAGCGCGGAGTATCGCCTCGAAGTCGCGCGCGCGCTGTTGCGCAAGGCGCTGGCGGAGATCGGCGGCACCGCGACGCGTTCGACTCGTTTGGTCGGCTTCCGGGAGGCGACGCATGTCGGCGCATGATCACCGCGCCGAGGAATTGCGGCTGCGCGTGGTGCGTCGGCCAACCCGGC
>JAXDNZ010000463.1:0-3210 GCA_034669185.1 Hyphomicrobiales bacterium | reverse complement strand
GGTCGGCGGCGTCCTCACCGGCACGATCGCCGGAGTGACGCCGGCAAACGCCGCCCCCGCGGCGCGCGCCCGTGTCACCGCCGATGTGTGCGTGGTCGGCGCCGGCTTCGCTGGCCTGGCTGCCGCGTACCGGTTGCGTCAGGCGGGCGCCAACGTCGTCGTACTGGAAGCGCGCAACCGCGTCGGCGGGCGCTCGTTCACCCACGACATGAAAGGCGGCGGCTGGGTCGATTTCGGCGGCCAGTGGGTCGGGCCGACGCAGGACCGCTTCTACGCGCTGATCAAGGAGATGGACTGCGAGACCTATCCATCTCCCAATTTCGGCCGGACGCTGCAGCGCGGCGTTCTCGATGACGGCTATCACCGCATCACGCACGAGGGTGACGACAGCTATCCGGGCGCAAAGCTCGTCAATGATGGCTTCGCGGCGATCGACAAGCTCGCCGAGACCGTCGATCCGCTCTCGCCGTGGACGCATCCGCTCGCCGAGCAACTCGACGCGATGACCTTCGCCGAATGGCTGCGCCTCAACATCGCGCACGAAAACGCGCGGCGTTTCGTCGGCGTCGAAGTCGGCTCGGTGCCGTGCGCCAGCGTGGAGGAGATCTCCGTGCTGCATCTCGCCTGGCTGGTGAGGGCGTGCGGCGGGCTCGACATGCTGTTCGGCGATGAGGGCGGAGCGCAGCAGGACCGGCTGATCGGCGGCACGCAGAGCGTCGCCAAGCGCGTCGCCGAACGGCTCGGTGGCGCGATCAGGCTCGGCCAGCCGGTGCGCAGGATCGAGTGGAGCGAGAAGGGTGCGGTCGTGCAGTCGGATCAGCTCAGCGTCGCGGCGCGCCACGTCATTGTGGCGATCCCGCCGCATCTCGCCGGCGCGATCGAATACGAGCCCTCGCTGCCGACCAACCGCGTGCAGGTGACGCAACGCTGGCCGCAAGGTCTCGTGATCAAGGTGTCGATGCTTTATTCCGAACCGTTCTGGCGCAAGGACGGGCTGAGCGGCGCCTCGCTCGACCATTTTTCGATCATGGGCGAGACGGCGGACTCGAGCACTCCGGAGAAGTATTCCAAAGCCGGCATCCTCACGGGCTTTGTCTACACCGACAATGCGCGCACCGCGGCGCTGATGGAGCCCGGCGAGCGCAAGAAGCTTTTCTTGAGCGAGGTCGCCAAGCGCTTCGGACCGAAGGCGCTCGAGCCCGAGCACTATCATGAGACCAACTGGTCGATGCAGAACTGGACGCGGGGCTGCTTCACCGGCTTCCTGACGCCCGGCGCGACGCGGCTGTTCGGCTCGGCGGTGCGCGATCCGGTCGGCCCGCTGCATTGGGCCGGCACCGAAACCTCGTCGACCTGGCCCTCGTTCATCGACGGGGCGATCCGCTCCGGCGAGCGCGAAGCGGACGCGATCAGGAAGGCGCGGGCGTAAGCGTTCGGTGCCGCTCACCCCCGCGAAAGCGGGGGTCCAGTTCTTTTGAAGGGGAGGAAGTACTGGATTCCCGCTTTCGCGGGAATGAGCGGGAAATCCGCGAAAAGTCGCTGTTGGCGGCGCTTTCTCGCCATTGCGGCAGCCGGAGCGATCCGCTACCTGCTTGCAATGACGCACGACAAGATTCTCATCGTCGATTTCGGCTCACAGGTCACCCAGCTCATCGCCCGGCGCGTGCGCGAGGAGGGGGTCTATTGCGAGATCGTGCCCTTCAACAAGGCAGCCCAGGCCTTCGCCGCGATGAAGCCGAAGGGCGTGATCCTCTCGGGCGGGCCGGCATCGGTGCTCGACGATAATGCGCCGCTCGCGCCGATGTCGATCTATCAGTCGGGCGTGCCGGTTCTCGGGATCTGCTACGGCGAACAGGCGATGGCGGCGCAGCTCGGCGGCAGCGTTGAGGGCGGGCATCACCGCGAATTCGGCCGCGCCGAAGTCGAGGTCACGGCGGAGTCGCCGATCTTCGAGGGCGTGTGGCGCAAGGGCGAGCGCTATCCAGTGTGGATGAGCCACGGCGACCGCGTGACCAGGCTCCCGGCGGGCTTCCGCGTGCTCGGCACTTCGCCGAACGCGCCGATCGCAATGATCGGCGACGACGCGCGCAAATTCTACGCCGTGCAATTCCATCTTGAGGTCGTGCATACGCCGCACGGCGCCGCGCTGATCCGCAACTTCGTGCGCAAGATCGTCGGCACGCAGGGCGACTGGACCATGCGCGCCTTCAAGGACGAGGCGATCGAGAAGATCCGCGCGCAAGTGGGCAAGGGCCGGGTGATCTGCGGCCTCTCGGGCGGCGTCGACTCGGCCGTCGCCGCGGTGCTGATCCACGAGGCGATCGGCGAGCAGCTCACCTGCGTGTTCGTCGATCATGGACTGATGCGGCTGGGCGAGGGCGAGCAAGTCGTGTCGCTGTTCCGCGACCACTACAACATCCCGCTTGTGCACGTGCAGGCCGAGAACCTCTTCCTCGATGCGCTGGCGGGCGTCAGCGATCCCGAGGTCAAGCGCAAGACCATCGGCAAACTGTTCATCGATGTGTTCGAAGCCGAAGCAAGAAAGATCGCAAAAGAAGGTCAAGGACCGGCCGAGTTTTTGGCGCAAGGCACGCTCTACCCGGACGTGATCGAGAGCGTGTCGTTCACCGGCGGCCCCTCGGTGACGATCAAGTCGCACCACAATGTCGGCGGTCTGCCCGAACGCATGAACATGAAGCTGGTCGAGCCGCTGCGCGAACTGTTCAAGGACGAGGTGCGCAAGCTCGGCCGCGAACTCGGTCTGCCCGAGGCCTTCGTCGGGCGCCATCCGTTTCCCGGCCCCGGCCTGGCGATCCGCTGTCCCGGCGAGATCACGCGCGAAAAACTTGACATCCTGCGCCTCGCCGATGCGGTCTACATCGACGAGATCCGGAAGGCCGGCCTCTACGACGCCATCTGGCAGGCCTTCGCGGTGCTGCTGCCGGTGAAGACCGTCGGCGTGATGGGCGACGGGCGCACCTACGATTTCGTCGTCGGCCTGCGTGCCGTGACCTCGACCGACGGCATGACCGCCGACTTCTATCCCTTCGACATGAAATTCATCGGCCACGTCGCGACGCGCATCATCAACGAGGTCAAAGGCGTCAACCGCGTCTGCTACGACGTCTCTTCCAAGCCGCCGGCGACGATTGAGTGGGAGTAGGCCGCCCGGGCGCACGCGGAAGGTGTGGCGCCTCTCCGCCACTGCAT
>JAXDNZ010000462.1:0-5127 GCA_034669185.1 Hyphomicrobiales bacterium | reverse complement strand
TGCGCGCGTTGCGGACAGCACCGTGGCGACATCAGCACCCGCGCCGACTCCCGCTCCATCGACCGCGCCAGCGCCAGCACCTGAAAAACGCGCATTGCCGCGTCCCGGCATCTACACGCCGAAATAGTTCCGTGACCAGAAGCTTGTGGAGTTGAGCAACGCGTGGATCGTGTGTTGTTGACCGCTGTGTGGCGCGCGGCTAGGGAATCGCTGCAAGACGATTCAAAAAAGCATTTGTCCGCATGGCGTCATCCAAGAAGCGCAGAGCCAACGGCGCGAAATATCCGTTCCGCGTCGGCCGCTCGCGCACCGGTCTCGGTGTGTTCGCCACCGAACCGATCAAGAAGGGCAAGTTCATCGTCGAGTACACCGGTCCGCTGCTGACCAACGAGCAGTGCGAGGCAATTCCAGACAACAAGTACCTGTTCGAGGTGAACGCGCGCTGGACCATCAACGGCGCGACGCGTTCGAACGTCGCTCGCTACATCAATCATTCGTGCCGCGGCAACGCCGATACCTACATCCTGCGTACGCACCAGGTCAAAATCCGCGCCATCAAGAACATCAAGCCAGGTGACGAGATCACCTACGACTACGGCGAAGACCACTTCAATGCCTACATCAAGCCGTACGGCTGCAAGTGCGACAAGTGCCGCGGCAAGCGGGCGAAACCGCGCGCCGAGGCGCGCGCCGCGAAGCTGCGGCGCGAGCAGCGGGCGGCGCGATTGCGCAAAGCGCGCCGGGCGGCCTCCCCGGGCGCTCGCGCGTAGCGCGCGATCCAAGACGAGGGAACCAGTTCGCCGAGCAGTCACGCGCCGGCGAAAATCTTCCTGATCACGATCTGCTGAACGCGTTCCGGCCCCCCTCCTCCGGCATTGACGAAATGCACTAGGCTTCGCCCGCCGCCCCGGCCGGGCCGGCGTTCCCAAAGGGGTTTTGTCATGTCAGCTTTGCTTCGTTTGTCCGCGTTGCCGCTGCTCTGCGCGCTCAGCCTGCCGGCGCAGGCGCAGTTGCTGAGCCAGAAATCCATTTCCGCCGCGATGGCGATAACGATGGTGCAGACGGCGCTGGACACCTGCAAGACCAACGGCTTTGCGGTTTCGGCGACCGTCGTGGGACGCGCCGGCGAGGTCATCGCCCAGGTGCGCGGCGACGGCACGGGCCCGCACACCGTGGAGAACTCGTTCCGCAAGGCCTATACGTCGCGCACATTCCGCATCTCGTCGGGCGAATGGGCCAAGAACCTCGCCAACAATCCGACGCGCGGCGCGCAGTTCCTGACCAATGTGATCGCGCTTCAGGGCGCTCTGCCGATCAAGGTCGGAGAAGAGACGATCGGCGCGCTCGGCGTATCAGGCGCACCCGGCGGCGAGAAGGACGAGGTCTGCGTCCAGGCCGCTCTCGACAAGGTCGCGGATCAGTTGAGGTAAGGACTCGCATCGGCGCGCGCCGGCTCTTCCGGTGAAACTCCCGCGATCTCGGCGATCAGCTTCTTCAAGATCGCGTCCGCGAAGGTCTCGTAGCTCTTCGCCGCAATCACGAACGCGCCCGGGCCGCCGATCACGTTCTGCTCGTAGTAGCGGTCGAGGTCCGGTTCGAGCGCGAGGATCGGCAGTCCGTTGATGCCGACACCATCGCGTACCGCTTCGTCACGCGCGAGCGCGGCGGCGCGGCCGCGGTTGTTGGCGCCGTCGCCCGAAATATCGATCACGCGGCGCGCCGCCTGATACGGATTGTCGAACAGCAGCGCCCGGCTCGTGTCGATGGCTCCCGAGATCGAGGTCCCGCCGCCGAACAGTGCGCGCGGCGCCGCCGCGACCGCGTCGGCGAAGGCATTGGCGCTCGCCGCATCCGAGATCTTCGTCCACGGCACCGCGATCACCTGCAGCGCGGGGCCGGTCCATTGCATCACGATAACGGCGATCGACTGGTTGCGGCCGGACTGGATCGCCTCGATCACACGCCGGTGGCGGAACGCCGCCACATAGCCGTCCTTCTGCAACTGGAAGCGAACGCGATCGACGCTGCCGGAGGCATCCACCGCGAGCACGAGTGCGAGGTCGACGGCGGGCGCGTTGGCGGGTTGCTGTGCGGCAGCGGACGGCGTCAGGAAGAGTACGAAGAGAAGCGCGAGCGCGTCGCGCAGCGTCACGCCGCCACGCGGTGCATCGCGGTGCCCGCATAGGCGCCGTGGATCGCCTTCACGGAGCGCTCAATCGCCGCCCACAGGGCGGAGATTTCGGCCACCGCCGGCGAGTCGCCGTCATATTCGCGCGCACCTTCGCCATATTCGAGCGAAAGCGAGTAGATCGTGCGGTGGGTGATCTGGCCGGCCCACACCGGCACGTTCAGGCTGGCCAGCGCCTCGCGCACCTGCGTGACGAACGGCGACTCGGTGTTGTCGCGGCGCGGCGGCACGGCGTTGATCACCAGGGCGAATGGCTTCTTGGAGGCGCGCGCGAAATCGATCGTCTCGCGCACGGCGGCGAGATCGAACACCGCGAGCCGCACCGGGACGATCACCAGCGTGGCAGTGCTGATCGCCTCGGTCGCGGTCGCCGACATGTTCGGCGGGGTATCGACGAAGGCCCACTCGACTCCGTCCTGCCGCGCCTGCTCAACCGTCTCGGCGATGCCCCGCAGGCCCGAGCGCAGTTGCGGCTCGGCGGTGCCGCGCAGCCGGTGCCACAGGCTGATCGACCCCTGCGGATCGGCATCGATCAGCATGCAGCGGCGGGACGGCCGGTTCGCGTGCGCCGCAAGGTGCGCGGTGAGCGTGCTTTTGCCCGATCCGCCCTTGCGCGACGCGAAGACGATGACGTTCATGCGGGACCTGATTCGCGGCGCTATGACGAATCTAGCATGAACCGTGATTCGTCTCTAAGGGGAAACGGCGCCGGAACGGACTGATGCCGGATACCAGCCCAACGCCACTTGTCCGCCTGGTCTGTGACGAGGCGACGGCCAAGCGCGTCGCCGACCGGCTGGCCGACGGGTTCGAGGCTGCCGCTGCGGCATTCGAGGGCACGGACGGGCGCTGGAACGTCGAGGCCTTCTTTGCCGGCACGCTCGACGAGGCCGAGGTCCGCACCTGCGTCGAGCGGGCCGCTGGCCCCGGTGCGGCCGCTGCGCTCGTGTTCGAACAGGTCGCAGCGCAGGACTGGATCGCGACCAGCCTGGCCGGGCTGAAACCGGTCGCGGCGGGTCGCTTCATGGTGCACGGCGCGCATGACCGCTCCGCGATTGCTCCCAACCGCATCGGCGTCGAGATCGAGGCCGCGCTGGCGTTTGGCACCGGCCATCACGGTACCACGCGCGGGTGTTTGCTCGCGCTGGATCGCATTGTGAAAGGCAGTGCCCCCACCCGCCCCCTTCCCGGCAAGCGGGAGAGCGCGATGAGAATCCTCGATATCGGCACCGGCACGGGCGTACTGGCGATCGCGGCCGCGAAGGCATTGCGGGCCCTCGTTCTCGCCAGCGATATCGATGCGCAGGCCGTGACGATCGCGCGCGCCAATGCGCGCCTCAATGGCGTCGCGCCGCAGGTGACATGCCTGCATGCCGCCGGCTTGACGGACCGGCGCATCCACGCACGCGCGCCGTTCGGTCTCGTATTCGCCAATATCCTGTTGCCGCCGCTCAAACGCCTTGCAGCGCCGCTTGCCGGGCTGACCGCGCCCGGTGCGCGCGTCATTCTCTCAGGACTGCTCGCCGCGCAGGAGAACGCTGCCCTCGGCGCCTATCGCCCGCACGGCTTCAGGCTCGTCCGCCGCATCCCGCTCGACGAGTGGGTGACGCTGGTGCTGGCGAGGCGTTAGGTCCCGGGCGCCGCTTGCGCCAGCTAATCGTGCATGAACAAAGAAGATTCTGGAAAGTACTCGATCAGACGGGTGATGATTTGGCAGCGGGCCGCCGCAAGTTGCTGCGCTGCACACAAAAGCAAGCCGACGCATGCCTTCATGGCTGAGCGGGCGGCACCAGGCGTTGCCCCCACTCGGCACCGTCAATAGATTGCGCGCATGTTCGAGGCGCGCTGCCAGTCGTTCGAGGATTCCAGCGAGCGCGCCGCGAGTGCGGACCGCCTTGCAGCCCTGCGGACGGAGTTGAACAGGCGCGGTCTCGACGGCTTCATCGTCCCGCGGGCCGACCGTCATCAGAACGAATACGTGCCGCGGTCCGAGGAGCGGCTTGCCTGGCTCACCGGTTTCACGGGCTCCGCCGGCGCCGCGATCGTGCTCGCCACGCGCGCCGCGATCTTCGTCGACGGGCGCTATCTGTTGCAGGTGCGCGACCAGATCGACACGGCGTTGTTCGCGGTCGAGCACCTGATCGACAACCCGCCCGACAAGTGGCTGGAGGCGAACCTGCCGGCGGGTACGCGGCTCGCCTATGACCCGTGGCTGCACACCGGCGACAACGCCGAGAAGCTCGCCAGGGCGTGCACGGCGGCCGGCGCCGCGCTCGTGCCCACCGAACCGAACCCGGTCGATGCCGTATGGTCCGATCGCCCTGCCGCGCCGCTCGGCGCGGTCACGATCCATGATGTGGCGTTCGCCGGCGAGCCTGCCGCCGACAAGCTCGCACGCATCCGTACCGAGGTCGGCAAGCTCAAGGCGGATACGCTGATCGTCTCCGACCCGCACAACGTCGCCTGGAGCTTCAACATCCGTGGCTCGGACGTCTCCCATACGCCGCTGCCGCTCGCGTTCGCGTCCGTGCCGAAGGAAGGGCGCCCCGCAATCTATGTCGACGGGCGCAAGCTCTCGAACGAGACGCGCCACCATCTCGAGACGCTTGCCGATGTGCGCGAGCCAGGCGCGTTCGCCGAGAACCTGAAGGCGCTCGGCGCCGCGCATGCCACCGTGCGGCTCGACCAGGCGACCGGCGCCGATGCGCTCTCGCGCATCGTCACCGGGGCCGGCGGAGAAGTGACGCGCGCCTCCGATCCGATCACGCTGATGAAGGCGGTCAAGAACGCGACCGAAATCGCGGGAACGCGTGCCGCGCATGCGCGCGACGGTGCGGCGGTCGCGAATTTCCTCGCCTGGTTCGATCGCGAGGCGCCGGGCGGCAAGCTCACCGAGATCGACGCCGTCGCGGCGCTGGAAAGCTTCCGGCGCGACACCG
>JAXDNZ010000461.1:0-5639 GCA_034669185.1 Hyphomicrobiales bacterium | reverse complement strand
CCGCTGACCGCCGACGACATCGCCGACGCGCTCGGCCTTGCGCGCTCCAACGTCTCGAACTCGATCAAGGAACTGCTCGGCTGGAACCTGATCCGGCGCGTGCCGATCCGCGGCGACCGGCGCGATCACTTCGAGGCCGAGACCGACGTCTGGGAGGTTTTCACGCGCATCGCGGCGGGTCGCAAGGAGCGCGAGATCGACCCCGCCATCGCCGTGCTGAAGGCCTGCGCGAGCGACGCGGACCGCGACGCCGCCGTGCCGGAGGTCGCGCGCGCGCGGCTGCGCGACATGCTCGCCTTCATGGAGATGATGGAGCGGTTCTACATGCAGATGCTCGCCGTGCCGAAGCCGCAGATCGCAACCGCCATCAAGCTGGGCGCGAAGGTGCTCAATTTTCTGCCCGGTGCGAGGAAGAAGGCGTGAGCCATGAACTTTCCTCCGCTCCTCCCCGCGAAAGCGGAGACCCAGTCCTTGGCCAAAGAACTGGATGCCCGCTTTCGCGGGCATGAGCGGGAGCCTTTCGACAAGAGCGAGCCGGAACTCGGCGATCTGCGGTTCCGCGCGCTGATGAGCGAAACCGACTGGCTTGCGCTGCCGCTCTCGATCCGCCGCCGCTTCTCCAAGCGGCTCGCGGGCGGCAAGACCGTGGTCTATGTCGGCGAGACGCTGACCAACGACATGAGCCGCGCCGGCTGGCTGCTGGCGCAGGCGGCGCGGCTGATCGGCGGGCCGCTGCCGCTGGTCCGCGACGCGCATGCGCCGAGCGTCGTCACCGTCACCGAAGACGTCGCGACACGCGGCCAGCACTGGACGCGGCTCTATGCGCGCTCGCGCGGCTTTCCCCAGGTGGTGCATTCGAGCAAGCGCTTCGCCGGGCCGACCGGATTGGAGGAATATGTCGGGCGCGGCGTCGGCATGGCGCTGACGATCCACGTAGAGACCGGTGCGCTCGTGTTTCGCGCCGCGCATTACTTCCTGCAGCTCGGGCGCTTTCGGCTTCGCCTGCCGCGCTGGGCCTCGCCCGGGAGCCTGAGCGTCACGCACGCCGAGCTCGGCGACGGGCGTTTTCTTTTCCGACTCGACATCACACACCCGCGGCTCGGCCGGCTCATCTGCCAGACCGCCGCCTTTCAGGAGGCGCAATCATGACCACTCTCATCTGGACCTTGATCGCGATCCAGATCGCGATGGCGTCGTTCGACACGATCTATCACCACGAGCTGACCGAACGTCTCGCCTGGCGCCCCTCACAACGGCACGAACTGGTGCTGCATGCGGCACGCAGCTTCGTCTATGCGGTGCTGTTCCTTGTGCTGGGCTTCCTCGAGGTGCACGGCATCTACGCCATGCTGGTGATGGCGGCGCTCGTGGTCGAGGTGTTCATCACGCTCGCCGACTTCGTCGAGGAGGACATGAGCCGCCGGCTGCCGGCGACCGAGCGCATCAATCACACGCTGCTGGCGATCAATTACGGCGCGATCCTCGTGCTCGCCGTCCCGGTGCTGGTGGCATGGGCGGGCGAAAGCGCCGCCATCAAGGTCGCGCCGCACGGGCTCTGGAGCGCCCTGATGGTGTTCGCGTCGTTCGGCGCGGTGATCTTCGGCGCGCGCGATCTGCTCGCATCGCGCCGCAACCATCCGCTCGTCTCGCCTCCGGAGGACCTCGCCGCGGCGCTTCCTTTCCGGCAGACCGTGCTGATCACCGGGGCGACTGGCTTTATCGGCCGCCGCCTGGTGCAGGCGCTCAATTGCGCCGGCCACGACGTGATCGTGCTGGCGCGCGACCCGGCACGCGCCGCGGCGCTGACGCCGCCGTTCCGGCTGATCACCGGCCTGTCGCAGCTTCCCGGCGAGACGCGCATCGATGCGATCGTCAATCTGGCGGGCGAGCCGATCGCGAACGGGTTGTGGACCGTCGCCAAACGTCACCGCATCCTCGCCTCGCGCCTGCGCATGACCGGTAACGTCGTGCGCCTGATCCGGCGGCTGAAGGTGAAGCCCGCCGTGCTGGTGAGCGGCTCGGCGATCGGGTGGTATGGCGAGCGCGAGGACGAGCGCTTGACCGAAGCCGCGAGCGGCCGGCCCTCGTTCGGGCAAAGCGTCTGCGCCGACTGGGAGCGCGCGGCGGTGCAGGCCGAGCGGTTCGGCGTGCGCGTCGTGCGGCTGCGCATCGGCCTCGTGCTCGGCACCGAGGACGGCATGCTGGCGCGACTTCTGCCGCAGTTCGAATACGGCCTCGGCGGCCCGATCGGCTCCGGGCGGCAGTGGATGTCGTGGATCGAGCGCGACGACGTGGTGCGGCTGATCGCCCATGTCATCGCGACGCCCACGCTGTCCGGTCCGGTGAACGCCACGGCGCCGGAGCCGGTGCGCAACGAGACCTTCACGCAGGAATTGGGCCGTGCGTTGCACCGGCCCGCCTTCCTGCGCGTCCCGGCCGCGCCCCTGCGGCTTCTCGCCGGCGCGTTCGCCGATGAGCTCCTGCTGGGCGGTCGGCGCGTGATCCCCGAGAAGGCGCTCGCGAGCGGCTTTTCGTTCCGCCACGAGACGCTGCGCAGCGCGCTCGCCGGGATGCTCGGCGTCCCGGCTGCCACCAAAACGGGCAGCCGCGCGCAGGTCCTGCGGCACGCGCCGGCCGAGAAGTAACCGCAACGACATTCCGCCTGCGGCATCGTTAACACTCCGAATTAACGCGCCTTTTGGCCGCGCCGGACGGGTCCGCCCTTGACCCTCTCGGCGCGGTCCTTTCATATGCCGCAAAGAGCAATGGACCGTCGGCAAACGGCGGAGAGGGTGACAACGGCGTGGTTACGGTCGGGCGGACCGCGCGGTGCCAGGGAGGGACGGCGTCGTGAATGACCACGCCGAGGCCGATACGTTTCCGAAGCTGCTGATCCACAATGCCGCGACGCGCGGCAGCCGCATCTCCATGCGGCACAAGGATCTCGGCATCTGGCAGGCGTGGACCTGGGCGCAAGTGCTCGATGAGGTGCGCGCGTTCTCGGTCGGGCTTGAGGAGATCGGCCTGAAGCGCGGTGACAAGTTCGCGGTCATCGGCGCGAACCGCCCGCGGCTTTACTGGGCGATGTGCGCCGGGCAGGCGCTCGGCGCCATCCCGGTGCCGATCTACGCGGACAGCGTCGCCGACGAGATGGCCTACGTGCTCGAGCACGCCGAGGTCACGCTTGTCGTCGCGGAGGACCAGGAGCAGGTCGACAAGGTCATGTCGATCGCCGACCGCGTCCCGACGCTGCGCCACATGGTCTATGACGAGCCGCGCGGCCTGCGCGACTACGACCGCGCGAAACTGTCCTGGATCAACGACGTGCAGAAGGCCGGGCGCGAGAAGCTGTCCGATCCGGCGCGGCTCGCCGCCTGGGAGGCATCCATCGCGCAGGGCAAGGGCTCTGATCTGGCGGTGATCCTCTACACCTCGGGCACCACCGGGCGGCCGAAAGGCGTGATGCTCACCTATGACAACACCATCATCTCGGCGCGCAACGGCAACTTGTTCGACGGACTGGGCGAGAACGAGGAAACCATCGCCTATCTGCCGCTCGCCTGGGTCGGCGATCATCTGTTCTCCTACGCGCAGCACTACGTCGCGGGTTTCTGCGTCAACTGCCCGGAAGCCGGCGAGACCGTGATCGAGGACCGGCGCGAGGTCGGAACGACCTATGCGTTCGCCCCGCCGCGCGTGTTCGAGAACCTGCTCACGCTGACTATGGTGCGCATGGAGGATGCGAGCCCGCTCAAGCGCAAGATGTTCCACTATTTCATCGGCCACGCCCGCAAATGGGGCGAGAAGATCCTCAACAAGGAGCCGGTGCCGCTGACGGCGCGCCTCGTCTATTCGCTCGGCAACGTACTGGTCTATGCGCCGCTGAAGAATCGGTTCGGCCTGACCAAGATCCGCGTCGGCTACACGGCAGGCGAGGCGATCGGGCCTGAGATCTTCCGCTTCTTTCGGTCGATCGGCGTCAACCTGAAGCAGCTCTACGGCCAGACCGAAGCCTCGGTCTACATCACGGCGCAGCCGGACGGCGAAATCTACGCCGACACGGTCGGCAAGCCGAACATCGACGTCGACGTGAAGATCGCGGAAGGCGGCGAGGTGCTGTTCAAGTCGCCCGGCGTGTTCCAGGGCTACTACAAGGACCCGGAAAAGACCGCCGAGACCAAGACGCCTGACGGCTGGGTGCGCACCGGCGACGCCGGCTTCTTCGACCCCAAGACCGGACATCTGAAGATCATCGACCGTGCCAAGGACGTCGGCCGGCTCAATGACGGCACGCTGTTCGCGCCGAAGTACATCGAGAACAAGCTGAAGTTCTATCCCAACATCAAGGAGGCGGTCGCGCTCGGCGACAAGCGCGACGACGTCTGCGTGATGCTCAACATCGATCTGGTCGCGGTCGGCTCGTGGGCGGAGCGCAACAACGTGGTGTTCGGCTCATATCAGGAGCTTGCCGGCGACAAGCGCGTCTACGAGATGCTCGCCGCGCATGTCGACGAGGTGAACAAGTCGCTGGTCGAGGAAGGCGTGATGGCCGGCGCGCAGATCAAGCGCTTTTTGGTCCTGCACAAGGAGCTTGACGCCGACGACGGCGAGCTGACTCGTACGATGAAGGTCCGTCGCGGCTTCATCGGCGAGCGCTACGCCGCGCTGGTACGCGCGCTGTACGACGGCTCGCAGACCGCCGCTATCTCGACCGACATGACCTTCGAGGACGGCCGCAAGGGCACGATCTCGGCCAACGTCGCGATCCGCGACATGAAGACCTATCCGGTGCCGGCGAAGGTCATGGAGCAGGCGGCGTGAGGGCAACGCGCTCCGCATACCTCCCCCTGCAAGGGGGAGGTCGCCACGCGAAGCGTGGCGGGTGGGGGTTGCTTCGGAGCGCTATCGCTGACCCCACCCCCGCCGCTTTGCGGCGGACCCTCCCCTTTCAGGGGAGGGATAGTGGAGAGAGCGGAGCGCTCCCATGAGAGCTCCCTCCGGCAACGAGATCGCGGCCGGCGACACGCTGCTCTCGGTCGAAAACGTCTCGCTCGCGTTCGGCGGCGTGCGCGCGATCACCGACGTCTCGTTCGATATCCGCAAGGGCGAAATCCGCGCGATCATCGGGCCGAACGGCGCCGGCAAGACCTCGATGCTCAACGTCATCAACGGTTTCTACACGCCGCAGCAAGGCCGCATCACGTTCAAGGGCGCGGCGCGCGCCAAGATGCGCCCGCACGAGGCCGCGACCGGCGGCATCGCGCGCACCTTCCAGAACGTGGCCCTGTTCCGCGGCATGACCGCACTCGACAACATCCTGGCCGGGCGCTCGTTGAAAATGCGCAAGAGCTTCTTCTGGCAGCTGCTGCGTCACGGGCCGGCCATGACCGAGGAAGTGCAGCACCGCCGCGCCGTCGAGGACATCATCGAGTTTCTCGAGATCGCGCATATCCGGAAAACGCCGGTCGGTGTGCTGCCTTACGGCCTGCAGAAGCGCGTGGAGCTCGGTCGCGCGCTCGCCATGGAGCCGGAGCTGTTGCTGCTCGACGAGCCGATGGCCGGCATGAACCTGGAAGAGAAAGAGGACATGTCGCGCTACGTGCTCGACGTGAACAATCACTACGGCACCACGATCGCGC
>JAXDNZ010000460.1:0-2768 GCA_034669185.1 Hyphomicrobiales bacterium | reverse complement strand
GAGCCCTCCTGCAGCTCTCCGTCGGAGAATTCGGCGAAAACGCGAGCTTCGGATTTCTTCAGTCTCAGGCCGAGCGCCATTCCGACCGCCTGGCCGAGCCCATGCCCGAGCGATCCGCCGATCATTTCGACGCCAGGCGTCGAATCCATCGTCGACATTTCAAGCCGGCTGCGATCGCGGCCGTAGCTATCGAGCTCGTCGACCGGAATAATGCCGGCTTCTGCGAATGCCGCCCAGAGCGCGATCGAATAGTGGCCTGTCGAGAGAATGAAACGGTCCCGCCCCGGCCATCCCGGATTGGCGGGATCGTATCGCAGCTCGTGGAAATAGATGGCCGCGAGCGCATCCGCAATTCCGAGCCCCTGCGCGAAGTAGCCTTGGCCCATTGTGCGCGACATCCGCAGCATGTGGCGGCGCATCGCCTTCGCGCGCTCTTTCAGGAAAGCGATCGGCCGTTCGGAGCTGGGCGCGTTACGGATCGCCATCAATCCTTGTCCAGTCCGCCGGAAACGTTCAGCCGCTCGGCCGTAATGTAGTCCGGAGCGTCGTATGCGAGCCACAGAACCGTCTTCGCGACTTCCTCCGGCTCGATCCGCCGGCCGACCGGAATGCGCGCGGTGCGTTCGGCCAAAAACGCCTCGATGTCGATCCGATTTTCGATCCGCGCCAAGGCTTCCTCGGTGATGCGCTGCATCGGCGTGTCCATCATTCCCGGAGCAAGGGAGTTGACCCGGATGCCGTGCGGCGCGAGCGCCACTGCGGCGGCCCGCGTGACGGCGTCGACGGCGGCCTTCGACGCCGCATACGCGGTGTAGTTCGGCAATGCCATGCGCGATGCCGGCGAGGTGATATTGATGATGCGGCCGGATCTCTGCTTCATCATGATGCGGCCCGCCGCGGCGCTCGCGAGCGCCAGCGCCTTGACGTTGAGGCCAAGTGTGCGCTCCCACGTCTCGGCTTTCATCTCAAGGAAGGCTTCGCCCGCCCCATAGCCCGCGTTGTTGACGAGCACATCGAGCCCGCCCAGCAGCTTCGCGCCATCCTCGACGGCCTGTTCGGCGCCGCTGACGAGATCGACCGCAAGCGAGTACCCACCGCAGGCATTGGCGACCGTTTCGGCGCCGACCTTGTCGATGTCGACGACCACGACCTTCGCGCCGCGCTCAGCGGCACCGAGCGCAACCGCGCGCCCCAGCCCGCTTGCGCCACCCGTCACCAAGAGCCGCACGGACCCTCCCGGCAAAACCTTGTCATACGTCGGGGAAAGCTATCGCTCGCGCTGCTGGTGTCAACGCGGCGTCGACGCGCTATTTTTTGTCTCCAAGGATACGATCGAGATACGCCTCGGCCTCACGCCGCGCGGCGAATTCCGGTGTCGTGTCCGGCACACCGAGATAGAATATTACCAGTTTCGGCCGATTCCCGCCGGCATCTTCGGCGTTGGCGAAGAAGCTCATCTCGGTGCTTCCGTGATCGGCGAATTGGGCGCGCGGGATCGCCAGGTCGGTCTCGCGGTCGAGCGCGCGCACCCCGACAAATACCTTGTGATCCTTGCTGAACGGATCGACGCCATCCACCCGGATGAAGCGATAGCTTGCGTCAGCCGGGACGATCCGGATCACGACCAGCGCTTCGGCCTCGGTCGCGCCCCGGCACACCGCCCAGGCGATCTTCACGCCCGAACCGGCAAAGATCGAGTCGGCACCGTGCACGACCGTTCCCTGCTGCGCAGCCGCCGCAATGGGCGATAGCAGAAACGCGACGGCCAGCGCGAGAGCGCGGTAAGAGCTCATGGCTCATCTCTCGGCAGCAATTGCACGCCTTCGTGCGGAAGCCGGACGCCGACTGTGTCGCCCGGCGCGAAGCGCTCCGAAGGCGGCGGATTGAAGCGCACGATCTGCAGCCGCCGGCCCGCCACGTCGACTTCATATTCCATTTTCTCGCCGAGATAGGTGCGCGTCACGACCGTGCCGGCGAGGCCGCCCTCGCGCGCGCCAATCGTGACCGCTTCCGGGCGCAGGATGGCGAGAACCGCCTGGCCCGGCTTGAAGCCGGCATTCGCGCCTTCGATCCCATGCGGCTGCCCCGTGATGGTCAGATCCACGCGGCCGGGACTGATCGCCGTCACGATCGCCTCGATCAGATTGGTGCGGCCGATGAAGCGGGCGACGAACACCGACGCCGGCGCCCGATAGAGATCTTCCGCCGTGCCCACCTGCTCGATCACGCCCTTGTTCATGACCGCAATGCGGTCGGAGATCGCCATCGCCTCTTCCTGATCGTGCGTGACATACACCGTCGTGATGCCGAGCCGCCGCTGCAGATCACGAATTTCGCCACGCATCTGGGTGCGCAGCTTGGCGTCGAGGTTCGAGAGCGGCTCGTCGAATAACAGGACACGCGGCTTGATAACAATCGCGCGGGCAAGCGCGACGCGCTGCTGCTCGCCGCCGGAGAGTTGATGCGGCATTTGCTTCTCGTAGGCGGCAAGCCCGACGAGCGCGAGCACGTCGGTCACGGCGCGGCGCATCTCCGCGCCGCCCATCCGCTGCACCTTTAGGCCGTAGGCGACGTTCTCGAAGACCGACAGATGGGGAAACAGCGCATAGTTCTGGAATACGAAACCGATATTGCGCTCATTCGCTTCCAGCCCGGTGACGTCGCGCTCGCCGATCCAGATCTCGCCGGCGCTCGGCACCTGGAACCCGGCGATCATGCGCAAGGTGGTGGTCTTGCCGCAGCCGGAGGGACCCAACAGCGTCACGAGC
>JAXDNZ010000459.1:0-3200 GCA_034669185.1 Hyphomicrobiales bacterium | reverse complement strand
GATCTCATCAGCTATCTGGCGTCTGCGAAAATCGACGGACAACCGCTCGCCGACGATCATCTGCTCGGCTCGATCCGCCTTCTGCTGATCGCCGGCATCGACACGACCTGGAGCGCGATCGGATCGTGCTTCTGGCATCTTGCGCGCCATCCCGAGGATCGCCGCCGGCTGGTCTCCGAGCCCGAGCTGATCCCGACCGCGGTCGAGGAGTTCCTGCGCGCCTATGCGCCCGTGACGATGGCCCGCGAGGTGGTCAAGGAGACGACCATCGGCGGCTGTCCGTTCAAGGAAAAGCAGATGGTGCTGCTCTCCTTCCCGGCCGCGAACCGCGACCCGGCTGTGTTCCCGGACCCCGACCGCGTGATCATCGACCGGACCGAGAACCGGCACGCGGCGTTCGGGCTAGGCATTCACCGCTGTATCGGCTCCAATCTGGCCCGCATGGAGATCACGGTCGCGCTGCAGGAGTGGCTCAAGCGTATCCCAGAATTCAGCCTCGCGCCTGGTGCCGAAGTCACCTGGTCCGAAGGCACCGTGCGCGGCCCGCGCAAGCTCCCGATCGTGTTCGGCTGACATGAGCTCGAATGCGCTCGATATCCGCCCCGTGGCAGGGGCGCTCGGCGCCGAGATCCTGGGCATCGACCTCGGGCACGATCTCGGCGAGGAGAGCGTGGCGGCGATCCGCGCGGCGTGGCTCAAGCATTGCGTGATCTTCTTCCGCGAGCAGCAACTGGCGCCGGAGCAGTTCCTGCGCGTCGCGAAGCGCTTCGGCAAGGCGGTCGAATACCCCTTCATCAAGGGCATCGAGGGGTTTCCCGAGATCACGCCGGTGATCAAGCTCGAGCACGAGACGATGAACTTCGGCGGCCTGTGGCACTCCGACACCGCGTATCTCGAACAGCCCCCGATGGCGACGATGCTGATCGCGCGCGAAGTCCCGCCCTTCGGCGGCGATACGCTGTTCGCCAACATGTACCTGGCCTACGACACGCTCTCGGACGGGATGAAACGCCTGCTCGACGGGCTGGTCTCGGTGAACTCCTCCGCCAAGGCCGACGTCACCAAGACGCGGGAAGACCGGATGCGCGACGGCGCGAAGGAAGACGCCAAGAAACAGTACACAGCCGAACATCCGGTCGTGCGCACGCATCCCGAGACCGGCCGCAAGGCGCTCTACATCAATGGCGGGCATACGGTGCGCTTCAAGGATATGACCGAGCAGGAAAGCGCGCCCTTGCTTTCGTTTCTGCAGCAGCACGCAACGCGCCCGGAATTCACCTGCCGCTTCCGCTGGGACGTCGGCTCGATCGCCTTGTGGGACAATCGGTGCACGCAGCACAACCCGATCAACGACTATCACGGCTTCCGCCGGGTGATGCACCGCGTCACGCTCGCGGGCGACCGGCCGTCCTGAGGTCGCCGGCGCCGCGCGCCCCCGTTGCCGATCGCGGCGATTGCGCCTATCTGGAAGCCGAGCCGCCCGCAGCGGCTTTTCAAGGGTTCGACGATGCCAGAGGTTGCGGCCGATACGCACCACTTCGCCGCGCGCCCGGTCGTGCTGGCGCTCGCGCTCCTCTTCGGCGTGCTGATCGCCGCGACTTTGGCGCTGTGGGCACATTACGGCACCGCGGTGTTCTACGAGGTCATCGCGGCCGGCATCGCGGCCTGTTTCTGACGATCACGCCATGAACGCCGCAACCGCCCGCCTCTTGATGGTACTCGCCGCCTTTCTCGCGGGGCTCATGCTGTGCTTTGGCGTGGTCCTGCTCGTCACCGGCAACGGCGCCTCACCGGTCGCGACCGCATCGGCCGCGATCGGGGGTCCGTTCCGCCTCACCGATCAGAACGGCAAAAGCGTCACCGAAGCAGACTTCAAGGGTCACCCCTCGCTGGTGTTCTTCGGTTTCACCAACTGCCCCGAGGTCTGCCCGACCACGCTGTTCGACATCTCGGAAGTGCTGAACCGGCTCGGCCCGGACGCCGACAAGGTGAACGCGCTGTTCGTCACCATCGATCCGGAACGCGACACCCCGGCGAAGCTCAAGGACTATCTGTCGAGCTTCAATCCGCGTCTCACCGCGCTGGGCGGCGATCCGGCCGCGATCGCGGCGGTCGCGAAAGCCTATCGGGTCTTTTACGAAAAGGTGCCGCAAGACGGCGGCAATTACACCATGAACCACACCGCCATCGTCTACCTGATGGACAAGCAGGGCAATTTCGTCGCGCCCTTCAGCCTCAGGCGGCGGCCCGAGGACTCGGCGGCCGATCTGCGCCGCTACTTCTGAAAATCGTGACCTTTGCGGTGCCGGCCTCCGCGGCGAGCCGGGAGGTGCGTGCGAGCCCATGCGCGGTTTTTTCCCAGCGGTAGGGATCGCGCACGAGCTGATAGAGGGCGCGCCAGGCGGCGAGCGACAGCAGCAGCCAGTGCAGCGGCATCAGCAGCAGCACCCATGCGCTCCCAAGCAGGCGGCGCCGCGCCAACCCGATCAGTCCGAGCGCTGCCGAGGTGAGATATCCGGCCGCTAGCGTCGCACCGAACAGGCTGAAGACGATGATCGCCGCGATATCCTCGGTGTCCGGAAGGATGCCGCCGATCGTTGCGCCATAGACCAGCATCGCGATGAACAGCGGGTGCACCAGCGCGGCGAGCACGGTGCCGCCGACCACGAGCTGGAACGTCGCAAAGCCCGCCGGACCCAGCGCACGCGCCAGCTTCAGCGGTTCGCGCATATGCACGGCCCACGTTTGCATCCAGCCCTTGAACCACCGTGTCCGCTGCCGCAGCCACGGCGCGACGCGGGCGGGGGCTTCCTCGTAGGTTGTCGAATGGATGACGGCGGCGCGATACCCGAAGCGTGCGAGCCGCATGCCGAGATCGGCGTCCTCGGTGACGTTGTACGCGTCCCAGCCGCCGACCGCGAGCAGCGCCTCGGTGCGAAAGTGGTTCGAGGAACCGCCGAGCGGCAAAGGCAGCCGATGCTGCGCGAGGCCCGGCAGCAGAACGTCGAACTGCCCGGCATATTCGGCCGTGAACAGCCGGGCCAGCCAGCCGTCGCCGGTGTTGTCGATGGTAAGCCGCGCCTGCACGCAAGCCGTACTCCTGGCCTCGGCGAGAAATACATCGAGCGCGCGATGGAGCTGGTCCGGTGCGGGGCGATCTTCGGCGTCGAACACCGCCGTATAGCTGCCTCGTGCGAGCA
>JAXDNZ010000458.1:0-3177 GCA_034669185.1 Hyphomicrobiales bacterium | reverse complement strand
TGCTCTCGATCCTGCTCTACGGCTTTGCCGGCGCGGTGGTCGGCGGACTGACGAGCCCCGGCGGTGCGGTGCTCGGCGGCTTCGCGGTCGGCGTGATCGAGAACCTCGCCGGCACCTACATTCCCTTGGTCGGGCGCGAAATGAAGCTCTCGATTGCGCTCTGCATCATCGTTGCCGTGCTGTGCGTGAAGCCGAGCGGCCTGTTCGGCCGCCCTGTCGTGACGAGGGTGTGATGCTTCGACGCACGATCGAGACGCGCGAGCCTCCGGTGCGGAGCATCGGCGGTCTCTCCATGGCGGCATGGCGCATCATTCTGCTCGGCGCCGGCCTGTTGGTACTCGCCGTGGTCCCGTTCGCGCTGAAGAACTTCTATATCTTCCAGATCACGCTCGCGGTGATCTACGCGATCGCGATCCTCGGCCTCAACCTGCTGACCGGCTTCAACGGCCAGTTCTCGCTCGGTCACAGCGCGTTCTACGCGATCGGCGCCTATACGGCGGCGATCATGATGGACGGCTTCAATATCGGCTATGTCTGGACGCTGCCGGCTGCCGCGGTCGTGTGCTTCGTGTTCGGCTTCCTGTTCGGGCTGCCGGCCTTGCGCCTCGAAGGCATCTATCTCGCGCTCGCGACCTTCGCGCTCGCCATCGCGATCCCGCAGGCGTTGAAATCCTCGGTGGTCGAGCATTGGACCGGCGGCGTGCAGGGCATCACGATCCTGAAACCCGACGCGCCGTTCGGCCTGCCGCTCAACTCCGACCAGTGGCTCTACGTCTTCACGGTGCTGGTCGCGCTCGTGATGTATCTGTGTGCGCACAATCTGGTGCGCAGCCGCACCGGGCGCGCGCTGATCGCGATCCGCGACCATCCGATCGCGGCGAGCGCGATGGGCATCAACGTGTCGCTCTACAAGTCGCTCACCTTCGGGGTGAGCGCGCTCTACACCGGCGTCGCGGGCGCGCTCGGCGCGATTGCGATCTCGTTCGTCGCGCCCGACAGCTTCACCTTCGCGCTCGCGGTCGCGTTGTTCGTCGGCCTCGTGGTCGGCGGCGTCGCGTCTATCCCGGGCACGATCGTCGGCGGATTCTTCGTGCTGTTCGTCCCGAACATCGCGGAGAGCTTTTCCAAAGGCCTGGCGGGCGCGGTGTACGGGGTGATCCTGCTTCTCGTCATCTACCTGATGCCCGCCGGAGCGGCCGGGTTGATGCGCCTGATCACGGAAAAACTGGCACGACAAGGCCGCTAGGCCTTGAGCGCTATGGAGAAAGCCATGCGGAATGCGATGCGTGTGCTGATGGCGTCGGTTGCGGTTTGCCTGGCGGGTTCAGCCGCCGCACAGAAGGCCTACGACACAGGCGCGAGCGACACCGAGATCAGGATCGGCAACATCATGCCGTACAGCGGGCCAGCCTCGGCCTACGGCACGATCGGCAAGACGCTCGCCGCCTATTTCAACAAGGTCAACGCCGAAGGCGGGATCAACGGGCGCAAGATCACCTTCATCACCTATGACGATGGCTATGCGCCGCCCAAGACCGTCGAGCAGGCGCGCCGGCTGGTCGAGAACGACGACGTGCTGCTGATCCTCAACAGCCTCGGCACGGCGCACAACACGGCGATCCAGAAATACCTCAACGGGAAGAAGGTGCCGCAGCTTTTCGTCGCGACCGGAGCGACCAAGTTCGGCGATCCGAAGAACTTCCCGTGGACCATGGGCTGGCAGCCGAACTACCAGAGCGAGGGCCGCATCTTCGCGCAGTACATCATGAAAGAGCATCCGCAGGGCAAGATCGGGATTCTTTTTCAGAACGACGACTACGGCAAAGATTACGTGAAGGGCCTGAAGGACGGCCTCGCCGGCAAGATGACGATCGTCGCCGAACTGCCCTACGAGGCGACCGATCCGACCGTCGACTCGCAGATGGTCAGCCTCAAGGCTTCCGGCGCCGACATCTTCTACAACGTCACGACGCCGAAATTCGCCGCCCAGGCGATCAAGAAGGCAGCCGAGATCGGCTGGAAGCCGGTGCACCTGCTCAACAGCGTCTCGGCCTCGGTCGGCGCCGTGATGAAGCCGGCCGGGCTCGAGAACGGGCGGGGCATCCTGACCGCGCTCTACGGCAAGGATCCGACCGATCCGGTCTGGGATGACGACCCCGGCAAGAAGGAATGGGTCGCCTTCATGGACAAGTACTACCCCGAGGGCGACAAGAGCTCGAGCTTCCCGGTCTACGGCTACAGCGTGGCGCGCACGATGGTGCAGGTGCTGCAGCAGTGCGGCGACAACCTCACGCGCGCCAACGTGATGAAGCAGGCGGCCAGCCTGAAGGATTTCGAAACCGGAATGGCGCTGCCCGGGATCAAGATCAATACCGGCCCGACGGATTTCTATCCGATCAAGCAGATGCAGATGGGCCGGTTCAACGGCGAGTCGTTCGTGCCGTTCGGCCCGGTGCTGAACGGCGACGTCGGAGGCTCGTGACACCGGCGGCGGGCTGAGGAAGCGGCAACGAGACGGAGGCGGCAATGCAGATGAACAAGCGCGTGGTGTTGGTCTCCCTCGCGGCTGGGCTCGCCGCGTTCGCGAGCTCCGCAGTCGCGCAGAAGAAATACGATCCCGGCGCGAGCGATACCGAGATCAAGGTCGGCAACATCATGCCGTACAGCGGGCCGGCGTCGGCTTACGGCACGATCGGCCGTGCCGAGGCCGCCTACTTCCGCATGATCAACGAGCAGGGCGGCATCAACGGCCGCAAGATCGTGTTCATCTCGTATGACGATGCGTACTCGCCGCCGAAGACGGTCGAGCAGGCGCGCAAGCTGGTCGAGGGCGACGAGGTGCTGCTGATCTATCAGTCGCTCGGCACCGCGCCGAATTCGGCGATTCAGAAATACATGAACCAGAAGAAGGTGCCGCAGATCTTCGTTGCGACCGGCGCCACCAAATGGGGCGATCCGAAGAACTTCCCCTGGACCATGGGCTTCCAGCCCAATTACCAGCGCGAAGGGCGCATCTACGCCAAGTACCTCATGCAGCATCATCCGGCCGGCAGGGTCGCGGTGCTGTTCCTGAACGACGACTACGGCATGGACGTGCTGAAAGGTCTGAAGGACGGCCTCGGCCCCAAGACGAGCATGATCGTCGCCGAGATGCCCTACGAGACCGCCGATCCCACG
>JAXDNZ010000457.1:0-6569 GCA_034669185.1 Hyphomicrobiales bacterium | reverse complement strand
TAGCATCTTGCGACGCGCCGACCACAGTGCAGGATAGGGTTCCGCCGGTACCCAGAAGAAAAATCGAGGAAGCGCATGCCCAACCCCCGCTGGAAGATGAAACCCGCCGGCTCGACCTGGGGCGATTTCGGCCCGGACGACCAGCTCGGCCGGCTCAACCTGGTGACGCCGGAAAAAGTGAAGCAGGGCGTCGCCGAGGTGCGCGAGGGCCTCTCGTTCTGCCTCTCGATGCCCCTCGATTATCCGGGCGGCAGCATTCTCAATCCGCGGCGCAAGCCGCCGCAGCTCGCCCCGACAACGCGCGGCGGCAAGCCGAACATGGCTTATCCGCTCTCGCGCGACGATCCAAAACTCGTCGACGTCGTATGCGACGACGTCGTGCTGCTCACGCTGCAATACTCGACGCAGTGGGACAGCCTTGCGCATGTCGGCCAGCAGTTCGACGTCGACGGCGACGGCAAGCTCGAGATGGTGTTCTACAACGGCTACCGCGCCGGCGAGCATATCGGCGGGCCGATCGACTATCGCGACGGCAAGGAGATCGAGACCGGCGGCCACAAGGGCGCGACGCGGCTCGGGGTCGAAAACATGGCAAAGTCCTGCATGCAGGGCCGCGCCGTGATGATCGACCTTCACGCGCATTACGGCCGCGAGCGGAAGATGGTGAACTACGAGGACCTGATGGGCGTCCTCGACCGGGACAAGGTGACGGTCGAGCAGGGGGATTTCGTGTGCCTGCGCACCGGCTTCGACCAGGTGCTGCTCGAATTCGACCGCAAGCCCGACGACTCGATCAATCACGTCTGCGCGGTGCTGGACGGCCGTGACGCGCGCTTGCAGCAATGGGTCACCGATGCCGGCCTCGTCGCGCTCATCTCCGACAACTATGCGGTCGAGAGCGTGCCGTCACGGCCGTGCGACGAGCATGCCGATCACTGCGCCGCATTGCCGTTGCATGCGCATTGCCTGTTCAAGCTCGGCGTCTATCTCGGCGAGATCTGGCATCTGAGCGAGCTCGCCGACTGGCTGCGCAAGAACAAGCGCAACCGCTTCCTGCTCACCGCGCCGCCGTTGCGGCTTCCCGGCGCGGTCGGCTCACCCGCGACGCCGGTCGGGACGGTGTAGCTTTCTTGCGCATGGTCTGATCCGAAAACCGGGGTCCCACTTTTCGGGATCATGCGCTTGCGACGTATCGCGGCGCTGCGTAAGTAAGGAGTCCCGAAAGGCTCCTGATGGCCGTCGTCCTCGACACCCTGAACGCGCGCGTGCGCCACCCCGAAAAGGCGCATCGGCCCGACGCGCCGATCCTGCGCAAGCCCGACTGGATCCGCGTCAAGGCGCCGCTCTCGCGCGGCTATGCGGAGACGAGAGCCATCGTGCGCGAGAACGGCCTGCACACCGTGTGCGAGGAAGCGGGCTGCCCCAATATCGGCGAATGCTGGGAGAAGAAGCACGCGACCTTCATGATCATGGGCGACACGTGCACGCGCGCCTGTGCGTTCTGCAACGTGAAGACCGGATTGCCCGGCGCGCTCGACCCCAATGAGCCGACCCATGTCGCGCAGGCCGTGGCGAAGCTCGGGCTCACGCACGTCGTCATCACGTCGGTCGATCGCGACGACCTTGCCGACGGCGGCGCGCAGCATTTCGCCGAAACGATCCGTGCGATCCGCCTGGCGACGCCGGCGACCACCGTCGAAGTGCTGACGCCGGATTTCCTGCGCAAGGATGGCGCGGCCGCGACCGTGGTGGCGGCGCGGCCGGACGTGTTCAACCATAACCTCGAGACCGTGCCGTCGAAGTATCTGACCGTGCGGCCGGGCGCGCGCTATTTCGCCTCGCTGCGGCTGTTGCAGGAGGTGAAGGAGCGCGACGCGGCGATGTTCACCAAGTCCGGCATCATGGTGGGCTTGGGCGAAGAGCGCAACGAAGTGCTGCAACTCATGGATGACCTGCGCTCGGCGCAAGTCGATTTCCTCACCATCGGGCAATATCTCCAGCCGACCCGCAAGCACCACCAGGTCGTGCGCTTCGTCACACCGGACGAGTTCAGATCTTACGAGACCATCGCATACGCCAAGGGCTTCCTGATGGTCTCGGCCTCGCCGCTGACGCGCTCCTCGCACCACGCGGGCGACGACTTTGCCCGGCTGAAGGCGGCGCGCGCCGCCAAAGCCTGATGCTGGCATGCAGCGGGTCCTGATCATTGGCAGCGCGGACGCCGATCATGCGACCGCGGCGATTTTGTCCGACGTGGAGGCGACCTGATGCGGCGCTTCCGCACCACGCGCCGTGTCGGTCACACGGCGGCCGAGATGTTCGATCTGGTCGCCGACATCGAGCGCTATCCGCAATTCCTGCCGCTGGTCGCGAGCCTGCGCACCCTCAGGCGCACCGACAATCCGGACGGCACCGAGACGCTCGTCGCCGACATGACGGTTGCCTACAAGCTGATCCGCGAGACCTTCACGTGCCGCGTGACGCTCGACCGGCCGAACCTGAAAATCCGCGCCGAATATATCGACGGTCCGTTCAGCGAGCTCGACAACCGCTGGACCTTCACGCCTGTCTCCGAGCGTTCCTGCGACGTCGAGTTCTATATCGCCTATGAATTCAAGAGCCGCATGTTCGGCCTGCTGATGGGCGCGATGTTCGATATGACATTCCGCCGCTTCGCCGAAGCGTTCGAGCGCCGGGCGGACGGGGTCTACGGCCGGGCCAAGATTGCCTGACTGCCGCTCGTCCCCGCGAAAAGCGGGGACCCAGTTCTTAGCTCTGGATTCGCGCTTTCGCGGGAATGAGCGGAGAGAGTGGCCGGGTAATTGCTCCTTAAGGTCGGCTGCCTAGATTGCCCCGATGGCCCTGCACGATCAGACCTTGGCGGCGCTTGACGCGCGCCTGCGCGTCGCGCCAGCGCTGTTCGCCGCCACGCTGTTCTGCTCGGCGCTGCTCCTCTTCGCCGTGCAGCCGATGTTCGCCAAGATGGTGCTGCCGAGCCTCGGCGGCGCGCCGTCGGTCTGGTCGGTCGCGATGGTGTTCTTTCAGGGAGCGCTGCTGGTCGGATACGGCTACGCGCATGTCGTCGCGCGCACCCTCACGGTCGGACAGGGTGCGCTCGTGCATCTCGCGGTGCTGGCGGCCGCGGCGCTGATGCTGCCGATCGGTTTGGCGCATGGCTTCGGCGCGCCGCCGTCGAGCGGCATCGGGCTGTGGCTGGTCGCGCTGTTTGCGGCTTCGATCGGGCTCCCGTTCGTCGCACTCTCGGCGAGCGCGCCGCTGCTGCAAAGCTGGTTCGCCGCAAGCGGCCACCCGCAGGCGCGCAACCCCTATGTGCTCTATGCGGCCTCGAACCTCGGCTCGTTCGCCGCGCTGCTGCTCTATCCGCTGCTCATCGAGTCGGCGTTGCCGCTGCGCGCGCAGGCCTGGACCTGGTCGGTCGGCTTCGCGGGGCTCGCGGTGCTGATCGCAGCCGCTGCCCTGATCGCGGCACGCGGCGCCGGGGCGCCGTCTGTCCCCACGGCAAGCGCCACCGACGCCCCGGCCTGGCGCCAGCGCCTCGCCTGGGCGGGGCTCGCCGCAATTCCGGCAGGCCTCGTCATCGCGGTGACGGCGTATATCTCGACCGACGTGGCGGCGGCGCCGCTGCTATGGGTTCTTCCGCTCGCGCTCTACCTGCTCACCTTCGTGGCGGTGTTCCGCGATAAACCGTGGTTCAGCCACGGGATCGTCATCCGCCTCGTCCCGTTCCTCGTGGCGCCGCTTGCGATCACGCTGCTCGGCGGCGACCGCGAGTACTGGCTCGCCACCATGCTGGTCAATCTGCTGGCACTGTTCGTGCTTGCGCTCCTCTGCCACGGCGAACTCTACGCGCGGCGGCCGGCGCCCGCGCACCTCACCGAGTTCTATCTTTGGACATCGTTGGGAGGCGTGATCGGGGGCATCTTCGCGGGACTTCTCGCGCCGCATCTGTTCAATCGCACCTACGAGTATCCGATCCTGGTCGTCGCAGCGCTGCTCGCATTGCCCGGTGCATTCGGCGGAACGGCGATGCAATTCGTCCAGCGTATCTGGCCGGCGCTCGCGGTCGCCGCGCTCGCACTCGTACAGCCGCTTGCTGCCGGCGTCCGCCTGCCGGCGGAGGCTGCGCTGCCGTTCCAGGCCGTCCTCGTTCTGCTCGCCGGCTGGATGCTGTTGCAGCGGCGCGATCCGGCGCGGCTTGCGGCGCTCGCGGTCACCGCCTTCATCATCACCGGCGCCTGGCAGCCGGGATTGAACGTTCTCGAGACCACGCGCAGTTTCTTCGGCGTGCACCGCGTGGTCGAGACCAGCGACGGCACGCACCGGCTCCTGCATCACGGCACCACGATCCACGGCGCCGAGCGCGTGCGCGCTGCCGACGGCGGGCGTGTGACTGGCCGTCCCGAGCCGCTGACCTATTACTATTTCGGCGGCCCGATTTCCGAAAGTATCGAGGCTGCCCGCGCCGCACAGGGCGGCCTGGAGAGCGTCGCTGTGGTCGGTCTCGGCGCCGGCAGTCTTGCCTGTCACGCCAGACCGAACGAGAACTGGACATTTTTCGAGATCGATCCGGAAGTGGTTCGGCTCGCCCGGGACTCGAACCTGTTCCATTTCCTGTCCGCCTGCGCACCCGCGGCCGACATCGTGCTCGGCGATGCGCGCCTCACGCTTGCCGCCTCGCCGCGCCAGTACGACCTGATCGTGCTCGACGCGTTTTCCTCCGACGCGATCCCCACGCATCTGCTCACGCGCGAAGCACTGCGCGGCTACCTCGCGCATTTGTCGCCGCGTGGAATGATCGTGATGCACATTTCCAACCGTCACATGGAGCTCACACATGTCGCCGCGGCGATCGGCGCCGCCGAAGGGCTGACCACGTTCGTGAAGGCCGATGACAAGGCGAACCAGTTCGTCATCGATTTCCATGCCGCCGCGCTCGTCGCCACACTCGCGCGCAATGAGGCTGATCTCGGTGCGCTGCCGCAGGCGCCGGGTTGGCGGCGTCAGGAAGCCGGGGCCGTTACGGCCTGGACCGACGACTATTCCGCCATCATCGGCGCGATCCTGCGGAAAAAGCTGGCGCGCTGACCTTCAGCGACCTGCGGCAAGCTCAAGGAGAAGGTTGAGGGCCTCGATCACGGACGCGCGGCGAATCTCCGATCGCCCGATATCCCCGTAGCGCTTGTCGCGATGCACAAGCCGCCCGTCGCGCGTGGCGGCCGCGAAGTGGACAAGTCCGACCGGCTTATCCGCGGAGCCGCCGCCCGGTCCCGCGATACCGGTGATCGCGACCGAGATGCCGACGCCTTCGTCGCGTATGGCGCCCTTCGCCATGGCTTCTGCCGTCGCTTTGGAAACGGCGCCTGCAGTCGCCAGCACGTGGTCGGGCACGCCCAGCATCGTCATTTTCGCGGCATTGGAATAGGTGACGTAGCCGCGGTCGACCACATCCGACGAGCCGGGGATTTCGGTCAGCGCGCCGGCGACGAGCCCGCCGGTACAGGATTCCGCCGTCGCGACCATCCACCGGCGTGCGCGGCAGGCCTCCAGAACACGCACGGCGAGCGCACGCACATCGGCGTCGATCACGGCGCGCTCCAGGGCAGCCGGATCGTCGCGGTCGCATACGCCGCGATGCCTTCTCCGTTGCCGATCGCGCCGAGCTTCTCGTTCGTGGTCGCCTTCACGCCGACGCGGTCGATCGACACGCCGGCGATTTCGGCGATGCGCGCGCGCATCTCGTCGCGGCGCGGGTTGACCTTTGGCGCCTCGGCGACGATCGCGACATCGAGATGGCTCACCATGCCGCCGCGCGCACGCACGCGCTCGACCGCGAAGGCCAGAAACTTGTCGGACGACGTGCCGCGCCACTTCTCGTCGGTGGGCGGAAAATGCACGCCGATGTCGCCGTCGGCGAGGGCGCCGAGGATGGCATCGACCAGCGCATGCAGCGCGACATCGGCGTCGGAATGCCCGGAGAGCTTGCGCGTGTGCGGAATGCGGACGCCGCCGAGCCAGATGTGATCGCCATCCTCGAACGAATGGATGTCGTAGCCGATGCCGGTGCGGATATCCGCGAGGTTCGCGGCGAGCTCCGCCTCGGCGCGGCTGAAGTCGTCGGCCGTGGTCATCTTCACGTTGCCCTTTTCGCCGTCGAACACCGACACCTTCAGCCCGGCCCACTCCGCCAGTGCCGCGTCGTCGGAGAAGTCTTCGCGGCCAGCAGCTGCGGCGCGGCGATGCGCGTCGAGCAGCGAGGGGTAGGCGAAAGCCTGCGGCGTTTGCACGGTGCGCAAATGCGAACGGTCGAGCGTCGCGGTCACGATATCCTGTGCGTCGACGAGCTTGACCGTATCGGTGACCGGCAATCCCGGGATCGCGGCGCCGTGCGCGCCGGCAGCCGCGATCGCGCGGCTCACCAGCGCATCGGATACGAACGGCCGCGCGGCGTCGTGCACCAGCACGATTTGCGGTGCGCTCCGTTCCAGCGCCTCGAGACCGGCCCGTACCGAGCCCTGCCGGGTCGCGGCGCCCAACACGGGCGCCGCCAG